>CBFHXZ010000017.1:0-22973 GCA_965659965.1 Coraliomargaritaceae bacterium | reverse complement strand
TTGGCGCTCAGACATCGAAAACACCTCCCCCGAAAAACTACGCCAATTTTACGACACCTTTTATTGGCCCGAAAATACCACCCTCACCATTATTGGTGGTTTTGACCGCGATGCCACCCTCGAGGCGATCCAAAAGCATTACGGCACCATCCCCAAAGCCCCTCAAGCCATACCGCTTGTCGACACCCTAGAGCCCGAGCAACTCGGTGAGCGTCGCCTCAACATTGAACGCGCCGGAGAAGTTGGCGTGATCGCCCTCGCCCACAAAGTTCCCGAAGGCACCCACCGCGACTGGGCCGCCCTCCGCCTCATCGAGCAAATCCTCGGCGCCGACCAAACCGGACGCCTTTACCGCACGCTCGACGACAAAGGCAAAGCCAGCAGTACCTTTTCCTTTGCTGCACAACTCCACGACCCGAGCCTCTTCTTCCTTGGCGCTTATCTCACACCCGAATCCAGCCATGCAGAAGCGGAAGCCCTCATCCTACAGGAAATTGAAAACCTCATCGCCGGTGGGGTGAGCGAAGAAGAACTGCAGCGCGCCAAAGCCGTCATTGAAGCCCAAACCGTCTACGGACGCGACGGCCCCTACGCCATTGCCAGTGCCATAAATGAATGCATCGCCCTCGGCGACTGGACCACCTACCTCACCCTTCCAGAGGCGATCCAGAAAGTCACCCCCGCCGAAATTCAGCGCGCCGCCAAAAAATACCTCGTTTCTAAAACTCGCACCACCGGATGGTTCCTCCCCGTGAAAAGCGACCGCCCCCTCACCGCCGGGCTGCCCGGCCCAAACTATTTTCGTGACCCCGCCCTTCAAAACGCGCCCGAAAACGAAAATGCCCATTCATCGGACTCAACACCCGCAACCGTAAATTTCGCCCCCCATATCCGCGAAACCGAGATCGGCCCCATCCGGCTCGTCACCGTCGATATGCCAATTGATAAAGTGGTCTCCTTCGTCGGTAGTTTTGCGGCAGGCAACGCACGGAATCCGGACGATAACTCCCTTCTCGCCTCTCTGACTGCCCAGATGCTCGATCAGGGCACCAAGCGCAACGACCGCTTCGCCCTTGCTGAAAGCCTCGACACCCTCGGCGCCGAACTACGCTTTCAAGCCGGAGCCCACAGCCTTGTCTTCAGCGGCAAATTCCTTCGCAATGATGCCGGTTTTATCATCGACCTCCTCGCGGAACAAATGCGGCTCCCCGCCTTTGACACGGATGTTTTCGCAGCCCTAAAGGAACGGACCCGCGCCAACATCCTGCGCGCCACCCACGACCCCGACTACCGTTCCAGCGCTGGTCTCACCCGCCTCCTTTACCCCCGGAACCATCCCAATCACCAAGCGCCCCTTGAGGCACAACTCGAAGCACTCGAAAAGACCACTGTCGAAGATCTTCGTCGCTTCCATAAAGAACATTACGGCCCCGCCTCCATGACCCTCGTATTTGCGGGTGATATTGATTTTGATCAACTCAACGCAGCCCTCGCCGCATCCTTCAGCGATTGGCAAGGTGGCAGCCCCTACCCCCAAAACACCGCCTCCGCCAATCCAACCAAGCCGCAGAACCAAATCATCCGCATCCCCGACAAAACATCGGTCTCCCTCAGCCTTGGGCAATTCACCGGACTGCAACGCACCGACCCCGATTACCTCCCTTTTGCGGTCGGCAACTACATCCTCGGCGGAAGTTTTCATTCCCGGCTGATGACCGCAATCCGCGTTGAGCAGGGACTCACCTACAGCATCCATTCCAGCCACAGCGGCGATATCCTAACTCCGGGACACTGGTTCCTTAATGCCAGCTTCGCCCCTGAAAGCCTCGAAGTCGGCCGCCGCGCTACCCTTGAAGTCATCCAGCAATGGGCTACCGAAGGCGTCACGCCAGAAGAAGTACAAGCCGCCTGCACCACCCTAAGCGGTAAATACCTTGTAGGCCTTGCAACCACGGGCGCAGTCGCAGGACAAATCCACAGCTTCCTGCAACGTGGATATCCTGCCGATTACATCGATACCTATCCCAAAAAGCTTGCCGCGATCACTGCCGAAAACGTCAACCAAGCGATCCGGAAATACCTCGACCCCACCACCCTTGCCGACATCGCCGCCGGTTCCCTGCCCTAAATTTTCAAGTCGGCACACTTCCCGCTTGCACCGCTCGCTGCCATTCGTGCATCTTGAGTGCTATGCCCAAGATTGACCTCGATATCGTCAAGCGCGTCCTTGAACAAAACAACACCGACATTCAGAAACTCAATGCTATCATTGACGACCTGAAGCTCCAAATCCAAATCGAGGAGGAAGAGCGTGCCAACCGACCGCCACCCGTCAAAAAACAATTTGTCGTGCTCCTTGCCGATGCCGACGGAACACTCGCCGGGCAAGACATCACCGGCTGGATTCTCCAGATCCCTGAAGACGATTCACCCATCACTACCAGCGAGCGCATCATCCGCGCCACCCATAATTATAACGCAACTCCAAAAGGCCGCCGTCTGCCCGTTAAAAGCATCGGTGAAGCCTGTGAAGCTGTCGGGCCAAAATTTATGAAAGAGGAAAACGTTTGGGTTAAAACCAAAACCCCCATCCTGGCAGTCGCGACCCCGAACGCTATCCCCACCGATAACAGCGAATAATACCCGTCTGCATAAGGAGCGCATTCCCCGATTAGATTGAAGCCAAATACGACCGCTAGGCTTCCCATGCCGACGCACGCCACATCATCGGGCTCCTCAAAGACCATGACGAACCATGGGCGCCAGCCAATTCCAGACCCTCAAAGCTTTCCGCGAAGCAGAGGCCTACCCGGACCCATCGCTCATCATCGCCTACTCTCCCTGTATTGAGCATGATATTGCACACGGTATGGCCCGTTCCCGACAAGATGCCAAAGACGCGGTCAACTGTGGCTACTGAAACCGCTTCGTTTGCCATCCCGAAGCGGCCGAAGCCTTCTTTCAAAACGCCCGGGTCGATGCCGAACGCCGCTACATTCGTTACCAGAGATTAGCAGAATCCTCGGTGCTTATCTAAGCGATCCCGCGTTCGCTGGCACGGACAAATTCGATGAAAGCAAGGGCATGCGGGTGCTCGGCATCCTCTGAAGCGCTGACTGCCTCAATCGCCTGGGAATTGTTGAGCCCGTTTCGATAGAAAGTTTTATAAAGACGACGGATGCGAGTGATGGCATCCGCTTCGAAGCCCGAGCGTTCAAGACCAATTTTATTAATAGTGCGGCAAGTGGCTGGATTGCCGTCCGCAATTAAAAACGGGGGCACGTCCTGTACTACTTTTGAAACGGCTCCAAGCATGGCATGGTCGCCCACGCGGCAAAATTGGTGTACCCCAACACCCCAACCGATATTGACCTGATCACCCACCTGCACATGCCCGCCGAGGGCGGAATGACTGCTCATAACCAGATGGTCACCCACTTCGCACTCGTGTGCGACATGGCAGTATGCGAGCAAGAAATTGTGGTGCCCGATTCGGGTCAACAAACCCTCATCGGTGGCGCAATGAACGGTAACATATTCGCGGAAGATATTGTGGTCACCTATCTCGATGCGTTGCACCCCGCCTCTGTATTTTTTATCGTGGGATTTCCCGCCAATGTAAGCGTAAGGATGTACCTCGTTCTGTGCACCCATGCTGGTGGCACCGTCAACGGTGGCATGATGCATGACGGTGGAACCCGCTCCGATTTTCACCTGGGAGCCGATGTAGGCATAAGGCCCGACGGTGACATCTTCTGCGAGTTCAGCCCCATTCTCAATTATAGCGGTGGGATGGACTTCGGTAGCCATAGATTGATCAAGCGTTAGCGTCGGCAAGCATGAACATGAGTTCGGCTTCTGAAACCACTTTGCCGCCAACCTTACAGCTGGCGCTAGCGGTGGCGATCTTTCCGGCGCGGATTTTGATTAATTTAACGTGGATCTCGATGGAGTCGCCCGGTTCGACAGCGCGGCGGAATTTCACTTTATCAGCACTCATAAAAAAGGCGATGCGGTGATCTCCAAGAGTAAGTTGCCTGAGGAGGAGGATGCCGGCGGCTTGGGCCATGGCTTCCACTTGCAGCACGCCGGGCATGACAGGCCGGCCGGGATAGTGCCCGGTAAAGTAGGGTTCGTTAACGGTGACGTTCTTAAGGGCAATCAATTCCTTGTCGCTGATAATTTCAAGGACACGGTCAATCATTACGAAGGGATAACGATGTGGCAGGATGTCGAGAACACGGCGGATATCGAGGCTGGTCTCGTGGGCGTCCAGGAATTGTCCATGACGTTTCTCTGCTTCGGGCGCTTTTCCTTTTGAAAGCATTTTGTCCCGAAGCAGCTTGGTGAGGTCGGCATTCAGCGAATGCCCTGGACGCACCGCAATGATATGCGCCTTGAGCGGTTTACCGAGGAGAACCAGATCACCGATGATATCCAGGATTTTGTGGCGGACGAATTCGTCTTTAAAGCGCAGAGGTTCTTTTGAAACGATTTTATCACCTTTTATAACAATGGCGCTGTCGAGGCTGCCGCCTTTGATTTTACCAAGCTTGAGGAGTTCCTCGATGTCTTCGTAAATCGTAAAGGTGCGAGCGGTGGCAACTTGGGCAATGTAGGACTCGTAGTCGATATCGAGGCTCAAGTGCTGGGTATGGATGCCGCGATCGTCAGCGGAAGTACAAGTGATGCGCAAACCGTCATGCGGCAGGGCAATAAGCGAGCTGTTGCCCCGGGTAACGGAGAGGGGTTCTTTTAATTCATAATATTCGCGCTCGGCTTCCTGCTCAATGGGCTCGGCTTCCTGAATGAGATTAACAAAATGTTTGGCGGATCCGTCAAGAATCGGCGGCTCGCTCGCGTCCATTTCAACCAGGACGTTATCAACCCCACAACCGCTGAGGGCGCTGAGGACGTGCTCCACAGTGTGAACCTTGGCGTGACCATCCGCAAGGGTCGTGCTGCGCACGAGATCATCCACATGGTCGATGACGCATTTGAGCTCGGGATTGCCGATGATGTCCGTCCGGCGGAAGACCACCCCGTGATTTTCGGGCGCGGGCTTAAGGGTCAGGTTGACCGCCTGACCGGTGTGCAGAGATTTGCCCTTGATCGAGGCTTTCCTCAAGATGGTGCGTTGCTTCATGTAATTGTTGGTGAGTAAGTTTACCGAATCGATTAGTGAGACTTCCGGTAATTCATTGCCAAATAAGCTAATGGACAGGGCAGGTGTGTAAAGCATGGGTTTTCCCGTTGCCAGAAGGGTGATTGAAGGCCAATGAATACGGTTTGAAATGCTTGAAAACCTGACAGACAAACTAGGAAGTGCGCTGCGAAACCTGCGCGGAACGGGGAAATTGACGGAAGCCAACATGGCGGAGGCCTTGAAAGAGGTGCGTCAGGCCTTGCTCTCGGCGGATGTGCATTTTAAGGTAGCTCGCGAATTTGTAAGTCGGGTGCAGGCAAGCTGTGAAGGTGAAGCTGTCTTGAAATCCGTCACTCCGGGGCAACAGGTTGTTAAGATAATTCACGACGAATTGACGCGACTGCTGGGCGAAGGCAGCACGGAATTGGAGGATAAGAAGCCGCTGCGCATCATGATGGTGGGTCTGCATGGTTCCGGTAAGACTACCTGCTCAGGGAAATTGGCGCGCTACCTGGCAAAGAAACGGAATTATCGCCCGGCATTGGTTGCCTGTGATGTTTATCGGCCTGCGGCAATCGACCAACTGGAAACACTGGCAAAAGCGGAGGACTGCACCTTTTATGCCGACCGTGAAGAGAAAGCGGTGGTAAAAATCGGCAAGCGCGGCCTGGAAGCCGCTAAGGAAGCAGATGCGAATCTTGTGATTTTCGACACTGCCGGTCGTCTTCAAGTGGATACGGACTTGATCGAAGAGATCAAAAAGCTCAAAGCGGCAGTCCATCCGGATGAAATTCTGCTCGTGGCAGATGCGGCGCTAGGTCAGGAAGCGGTCAATGTGGCAAAGCATTTCCACGAGGCGGTACAATGTACCGGCATCATTCTAACAAAACTGGATGGTGATGCCCGTGGTGGCGCCGCGCTTTCTATGAAGACTATCACCGAAGTGCCCATTAAATTTATGGGTACGGGGGAACAGGCAGATGATTTTGAAGTTTTCCACCCCGACCGGGTCGCATCGCGGATTCTGGGTATGGGCGATGTTGTTTCTCTGGTTGAAAAAGCGCAGGATCAAATCGACGAAAAGGAAGCCACGCGCATGGCGGAAAAAATGCGGAAGGCAGAATTTGATCTGGAAGATTTCCTGAAACAAATGCAGCAGGTTAAAAAGATGGGCTCGCTTGGCTCGATTATGGGAATGATGCCCGGTATGAACGGTGTTGAGGTAGGCGATGCCGAGGAGAAGAAAATGGCCCGCACGGAAGCTATTATCCAATCGATGACCATACAGGAACGGCGCAAACCACGCCTGATGAAAGGGAGCCGCCTGAGACGGGTGGCGCAGGGATCGGGCGTACAAGTACGAGATGTGAATGCCCTGCTCAAGCAATTCGGGCAAATGCAAAAAATGATGAAAATGATGCACGGCGGCAAAGGCCGTAAGATGATGCAAGCCATGAAATCACAAATGGGTGACGGCGCTGGTGGCGGCTTGCCCCCGGGTATGCCTGGAATGTAAGACCGGCTTTTGTGGTTTTATTTTTTGGCGCGGCGGCGGGGACTGTCTTCGCTCAGATAGGTTGAACCTTTGAGTTGCTGGGCGTATTCGTCGAGCATGCGCGTGCCTTCACGTGGTTTGATTTGGTCGGCTTTGGTCGCCCGGTCGATTTGCTTCTTCATCATGCGGGTAAGGAGATGACCATCGTATTGCGTGAAGCCAAGGACATCATTGATGGCAAAGCCCTGAATACTGTCCTCAATATAAAAACCGTCTTCTTCGTCGTCTTCCAGGAATACGTGAACTTCATCGACGCGCCCAAAAAGGTTGTGCAGGTCACCCATGATATCCTGATAGGCTCCCACTAGAAAGACTCCGAGGTAGTAGGGTTCCTTGGCTTTTAAAGGGTGTAAACGGAGGCTGTGGCGAACGTCCTCCACATCGGTAAATTTTGATATTTTACCTTCGCTGTCACAGGTAATATCAACAAGGGTCGCATCTACGGTGGGTTTTTCATTTAGGCGGTGAATGGGCGCCACGGGGAAAAGCTGGTCGCAGGCCCAATGATCGATAAGGGACTGAAAAACTGAGAAGTTGCAGACGTATTGTTCCGCCATAACGCGAGGGAGGGATTCCAGTTCCTCGGGGGCGTAAGTGGTGGTTTCCCCGCTTAACACCAACTGGCGACAGATTGCCCAATATATGGCGTCGGCGTCGGCTTTTTCCTTCAGGGGTAGGTACCCGAGATTAAAGAGGTTGTTGGCCTCCTCAATTTTTTGCTGGGCATCGTGATAACGTTCGAGCGGGCTGGAGTTGTGGCTGTTATCGTAGATTGCTTGAAGGTCGCGTATGACGGAATTCCGCTTGGTTCCGGCGGAGACTCGGGGAGCCACCGAGGTTTTTGAAATGCGGTCACATACCTCCGTTACAAGAATTGAATGAGGGGCAACAATCGCGCGTCCACTTTCTGAAATAATGTCCGGAACGGGTACTTCAGCATCCTGGCAAATGGACTTAATATTATAAACTACATCGCGGGTATATTCGCGCAGGGTGTAGTTCATTGAGCTTTCAAAATTACTGCGCGAACCATCGTAATCAATCCCCAGGCCGCCACCGACGTCGAGGAAGCGCATGGGGAAGCCTAGCTTACTGAGTTCGCAGTAGAAACGGGATGCCTCCACCGTGGCCTTCTTAATCGTTTGGATGTTGGGAACCTGTGATCCGATATGAAAATGAATCAACTGCAGGCAATCACCAAGACCTGCGCGTTTCAAGCGGCGGGCAGCATCCATCACTTCAGGACTGGTAAGCCCAAACTTTGCATTTTCACCGGAAGAGTTCGCCCATTTGCCCTCCCCCGCAGTGGCAAGTTTGATGCGAAAACCAATGAGTGGCCGCACCCCTGCCTCTTTACTCAACTGAATGATACGGCGCACTTCGCTGAGTTGCTCCACCACGAGGAAAATGGATTTACCAAGGCGGCGACCCGAGAGCGCCAAGCGGACAAAAGCATCATCCTTGTAGCCGTTACATATGATGAGCGATTCCAAATCTTTATGCATCGCAAGTGCGATCATAAGCTCTGGCTTACTTCCACACTCAAATCCATAATGGAAGGGACTGCCGGCGTCTTGAATCTCTTCGACGACCTCGCGGAGTTGATTGACCTTGATAGGAAAGACACCACGATATCGCCCCGCATAGTCCTCGTCCGCAATCGCCTTGGCAAAGAGTTCATTCAAACGCACCACGCGAGTCCGCAGCAAATCCTGAATGCGAATCGTAAGCGGAAGCTTGTGACCTTTACTGAGTGCCTCCGTCACAATATCGTGTATACAAATAGTAGCGCTGTCGCCATGCGGGTGCACCATCAGGTGACCACTTGCATCAACCGAGAAATTGCCGCCACCCCAGTGTTTTAATCCGTAGTAATGCTCAGCATCTGCGATGGTCCACTCGCGGTGAGAATCGGATGTTTCGAAAGGATTCATATTCCCTTAAAATAGAAAGTGGCTACTCGGGAGGGACCTAAAAAATTGCGCCCTTGGGGAAATGCGCTTTCGCCGCTTTAAATTAGAGCGACGTAATCCGATGGCTTGAGCAGTGCTTCTGCTTCACTTCCCTCACTGAGGCGGATCTTCAAAAGCCAACCCGCAGCGTAGGGATCACTGTTCAGCAAATCCGGGGCGGCGTCCGCTTCGGCATTGATGGCAATGACCTCACCCCCCACTGGCATATAAAGATCCGAAGCAGCCTTGACCGATTCAACCACCCCAAAGGTATCGCCGCTTTCAATACTCGCACCCTCCTCCGGGAATTCAATAAAAGTTATATCGCCCAAGCTCTCCTGAGCATAATCGGTAATACCCACAGTGGCGGTGCCGTCCTCATGGAGGCGAACCCATTCGTGGTCTTTAGTGTAGAGTAGATCTTCTGGAACGCTGGACATGCGCGCAAATTAGACGTAAATCAAAAGACCTGGCTACACATTTTCTTCGAAGAAGGAAATTATTTGCTCAATAATATACTTATGCTCCGATGCGGAAATTTCTCCTGCCTCCAAGCGGCGGTCTGCCTCCAGCGCCTGGATTGCCATGCTCTCAAACGGGTCGGAACCAAGCGAGGAAGGCACCAAGTCGCTCTTCATATCGGCATCCATGGTCCCGGGCGTCAGATCCACATAATAGCCGAGATCTTCTGAGAGCCCGAAACGGATAAAGTTTTTACTCTTATCGTTAGGCACGGGCGTGAAATATTTCACCGCAGGGTTGTAGCCTTGCTTGTTGAGCCGAACTTCGTGGACAATCTTACGGTGGAGCTTTGTTACGATTGGCGTCACGCCCACGACCTCACCGTTAATGTAAACAGTGCATTCATTCGGAAAGGATACGATGTTAACTTCCTGGGGAACCCCTTTTTCAAAGTAAACGCAACCGTTTAAAAAAGTTATTACCAAAATGCCTGCTAGTAGGGCTATATTTTTCATGTTCAGTTAATTTTAAGCAAAGTACAACATTGAGTGTATGAGCGTCAAGAGGCGATAAAAAAGATTTCGGCAAATTACCTGCGCAGTGCACAATCTGCTTGAAACAAAGCCATGCGTCCTTCTTTTTGAGAATGTCGGCGAAAGCGCCCTTAACAACCGCTAAGCTCAAAGTACCGCGGGCGCCGTCACAATCCAAATGACCCTTACCTTTATAATTGCCATCGCATTCACAATCGGAATTTCCGCTTTGTGTTCAATTCTGGAAGCGATGTTACTTAGCACGACCACCGCTGAAATAGAGGCGCTGAAAAAGAGCCATCCCGGACGGGGGAAACAACTGGAGGGACACAAGCAAAACGTCGAAAAAAGCAGTTCTGCCATCCTGAGTCTGAATACCATCGCAAATACCCTTGGGGCCACGGTGGTGGGTGGTCTGGCAGTCCAAATCTGGCCGCAGGACGTCAACGTATTGTTCAAGATTTCCATCTTAATGGCACTCGCGATTCTCTTTTTCTCAGAAATCATTCCCAAGAATGTGGGCATCCTCTACCGCCCAAGCCTGCAACCTATTTTGGTACTACCCCTGAATTTTGTTTGCGCGGTAATGACCCCGATTGCCAGCGTAGCCGGGTTTTTTGTTCGGCTCATCCTGCGACCTGCAAAGCCATACGCCACCGACAGCGACGAGGAAATTATGTTGCTCGCTGAGAAAAGCGAAAAAGAAGGCACCCTCACCTCCCACGAACGAGAATTAATCAATAATGCCCTCCAACTGGACGAGATTCAGGTGCATACCATCATGACACCTCGAACCGTTGTGGAAACCCTCGACGGCGCCGAAAGCGTGGGAGCGCTCTATGCCCGCGAGAAAAACATCCCCTTTGCTCGACTACCGGTCTACCGCGACCGCAGCGAAAACTTCATTGGGATCGTGCGCCGCCGCGATATCCTGAACCTCGTGGCCAAGGACCAGGACGATGTTAAAATCGAATCACTGGCTACCCGGCCAGTTTTTATTCCGGACAACGCCACCGCTGAGGACGCCCTGCAAACCTTCCTGAAAAACCAGCAACAACTCGCTATCGTGGTCGATGAATTCGGCAATATGGCGGGCGTCATTACTATGGAAGATGTCATTGAACATATCATCGGTCATGAAATTTACGAAGCAGATGACCCAGCCGTGGATATGCGGGAATTGGCCCGCGCCCGGCAATATGCCGAGAAACGCAAAGCCCGCAAAGGCATTGAATAGGCTCAGTTTGACGACAAATCCTGAGCAAAAGCCTTTGCAAAATAGGTAAGGATAATATCCGCGCCCGCTCGACGAATCGCCAACAGAGATTCATCCCGACAAGCCTTTAAATCCAGCCAACCTTTTTCAGCCGCCGCCATAATTTGCGCATATTCCCCGGAAACCTGATATGCCGCAAGTGGCAGTTCCGTCGCCTTACGAACCGCGCTGATGACATCGAGATAAGGTCCCGCCGGTTTTACCATTAAAATATCCGCCCCCTCGCTTTCATCCAGCTCAACCTCTGTGAGTGCTTCCCTTCGATTTGCGGGGTTTAATTGATAGCTTCCCTTATCCAATGGCGCCGCGCCCTCTGCAGTTGCACTGCCAACCGCATCACGAAAAGGCCCATAAAAAGCCGAGGCAAATTTTGCAGAATAAGCCATGATAGCGGTATGCTCATGATCATTGACATCCAAGGCTGCGCGAATCGCTCCCACGCGCCCATCCATCATATCTGAAGGTGCCACCATATCCGCGCCCGCATGTGCCGCCAACACTGCCATCTCAGCCAAAATCTCAACGGTGGCATCATTTGCGATGGTACCTCCTGCCGGCTCCTGTAATCCATCATGCCCATGCGTGGTGTATGGATCCAGCGCCAGATCCGCAATTACCATCATTTCCGGCAATTCTGATTTCACCGCCCGTATGGCACGTAGAATTAAATTTCCCGGGTTGAGCGCCTCCCGGCCATCCTCCCGCTTTAAAGCATCCTCAAGTTTCGGAAAAAGCGCTACTGCCGATATTCCCAGGGCCTTCAGAGACCGACATTCCTCAACTAACAATGGAATCGTCAACCGATGCATCCCCGGCATAGAAGTAATTGCCTCAGCCTCACCCTCTCCCTCAATAACAAAGAGCGGTTGAATCAAGCGCGCCGCCTCAATGCGCGTTTCACGGGCGAGTTCCCGAAAGGCAACACTCTGACGAAGACGTCGAGGTCTGCGTTGAAGTTCCAGTTTAAAGCTTTTCGACATCCCACCACAGTGTTCAATCCTCTACTTAGGGAAAGCGTAAAATCCAACCGTAACGCCACTTTCACCTTTCCATTCACCCCTACTTTGCCATTTGATACCACCATGCCAGTTCAGCTATACGATACCCACAGCCGATCCCTCCGTCCCCTCCAAGCCGAAACTGACCGAGCCCTCCGTTTTTACTGCTGCGGACCCACGGTTTACGGCCCGGCGCATATCGGTAACTTTCGAACCTTTCTCCTGCAAGATACCCTCCGCCGTGTTCTTGAAGTCAATGGACAAAAGGTACACCACGTTCGCAATTTAACCGACGTTGATGACAAGACCATAAAGGGAGCGAATGCAGCGGGTCTCTCTCTGGAGGATTTCACCCGCCAATGGACTGAGAAATTCCATGCCGACTGCGCAGCGCTCAACTGCCTTCCGCCCCACAAGGAACCCAGCGCGGTCGAACACATCCCGCAGCAAATTGCCTTAATTGAAAAACTGGTAGAAAAGGGGTATGCCTATGCCACTGAGGAAGGTTCCGTTTATTTCCGCGTCTCCAGTTTTGAAAACTACGGAAGCCTCTCTCGCCTGAAGGAACGCGAACTCAAAAGTCAGTCCAAAAATTCTGCCGGTCAACGCAATGACGCCGACGAATACGAACGCGAAGCCGTCAGTGATTTTGTGCTTTGGAAGCAGCGAAAACCCGAAGACGGCGAAAATTTCTGGCAAAGCCCTTGGGGCGAAGGCCGCCCGGGTTGGCACCTTGAGTGTTCCGCCATGATTGAAAGCAGTTTCAAGGGAGCGACTCTCGACCTGCACGGCGGCGGGGTTGACCTTTGCTTCCCCCACCATGAAAACGAAATCGCCCAGTCGGAATGCGCGCATGGCCGCCCGCTTTGCAAGCACTGGTTTCACAGCGCACACCTCATGGTTGACGGCGCCAAAATGTCCAAAAGCCTCGGCAACCTCTATACCCTCGACGACCTCCGCGCAAAAGGCTTCAACCCCATGGCATTGCGTTATACTCTGATCGCCGGGAGTTACCGCCAGCAATTGAACTTCACGATCGAAACCCTCCACGCCGCTCAAAGTGCCCTCGCAAAGCTGGAACGATTCGCCACTTCCCTCCTTGATAAAGCCGGACAAAAAACAAGTGATATGGAGACCTATATCCAGGCCTCGGACCCCAAACTTACCGAGCGCTTCGCCAAGGCATGGGAAGCCCTCGGAAATAATCTTAATACTTCCGCAGCACTTGGAGCGCTCTTCGGGGTAGTTGGCTCAAACCCCGCCCCCTCGCTGGATGAACGTGAGGCGCGCGATACCCTCAGCGCTTTCGGCGCCCTCCTCTTTGCCTTAGGCCTATCGCTTTTTACAGAACAGACCGCCAAAGCGGACACCCCGGACGATATCCAAAGCCTTGCGCAGGAGCGCTGGGAAGCAAAACAGGCCAAAGATTTCGCGCGCGCCGACAGTCTGCGCGAGACACTCCTTAAAAAGGGCTGGCTTATCAAAGACGGTCCTGACAGCTACCAAATTGAACCGAACTAAGAGCCGCCCTTAGATGAAGACGCCTCCTTGAAAGCCGACTTCACCGTAAAAAGTCCTTATTTAAACATTTGGCATTCAATAATTTTCTAAATTTTCACTCTTTGTCTTAAGTTAAGTTGATCTGTCGTTTAAAGTAAATTGTGCTCGCACATTCTTTGACAAATGAATTTTTTTAATCTAAATATTAAAAATATGTCAAAAACATCTATTTATCCGGTCACCGAACACATTTCCAAATGGGGAGAAGGTCCTCTCTGGTGGCAGGATTCCCTGCTCTATGTCGACATTGATGGTCATTGCCTGAACTCACTGGATCCCGCCACAGGTCGTGTTACTTCCTGGCATGTTCACGAACCAACTGGGAGCATTGTCCCCACCAGCGACGATAAATTTGTTTACGCCGGCAATAGTGGTTTTGTGCTCTTTGACCCGCGTACTAATACCAAAACCTTCATGGGAAACCCCGAAAGTTCGGCAGGCGATTCCAACCGCTTCAATGACGGAAAATGCGATCCTGACGGTCGTTTTTGGGCTGGCAGCATCAGCCTGAAAAAACAAACGGGAACCGCAAATCTCTACATGCTCGACCGCCAGCGCCGTCTACACATCAAACTCGGTAACCTCACCAATTCCAATGGCATATGCTGGAGTCTCGACGCTAAAACCCTCTACCATATCGATACCCCCACCAAGCGCATCACAGCCTTTGAATTTGATTTGGAATATGGTAATTTAGGTCATGAAAGGGATAGCATTGATACCGCCGCCTTGGGCTACGATTCCTCCCCGGACGGCATGTGTATTGATGCCGATGGCAACCTCTGGGTCGCATTTTGCCATGGTGGCTGTGTCGCCTGCTTTGATCCCAGCACCCAAAGCAAATTACACCACATCGACTTCCCTTGCCTTGAAACCACCGCATGCACTTTTGGCGGCCCTAACCTTGACCGCCTCTTTGTTACCACCGGCATCCACAAAACCAAAAGTGAACCCCATGCCGGCAAAGTCTTTGTTGTGGATGGCCTTGGCATTAGGGGCATCCCCGCTTTCCCCTACAGAGGATAAAAAGCCAACCCTTGGCAACACCCCCACAATACGGCATTGACTAGGCGTGCCTACCGCGTGTCTATAGGATTTTGGAACCAGCCAAAATTTCTTATGAAAGCAATGTCACCACTTGAGGAAATTCGTCACTCCGCCGCACACATACTCGCCACTGCGGTCTTGCGATGCTACCCCGAGGCTCAACTCGATATCGGCCCGCCCACCGACAACGGTTTTTATTATGATATCGACCTCGATAAAAAACTTGATGCCGACGATCTTGAAGCCCTTCAGGCAGAGATGAAAAAAGTCATCAAAGAAAACCAAAAATTTGAGCGAATCGAATGCAGCCGCGAGGAAGCCGTCGAAAAAATCAAGGCCATGGGTCAGGAACGCTACAAATTGGGTCGCCTCAATGATATCCCCGAAGATGAACAGGTAAGCTTCTATCGCAACGGGGAATTCCTCGATCTTTGCGCCGGCTCACACGTCAGCTATACCAAAAAAATCAAAGCCTTCAAATTGTTGTCCATCGCCGGAGCCTATCACCGCGGCGATGAGAAAAACAAACAACTGCAACGCATTTACGGCACCGCCTTCGCTTCCAAAGATGAACTCGCGGAGTATCTCGAGCGCCTCGAACAAGCACGCGCCCGCGACCACCGCAAACTGGGTCGCGACCTTAAACTTTTCCATATTGATGAAGCGGTGGGTTCTGGCATGGTTCTCTGGACTCCCAACGGCGCAGTCCTCCGCACCGAACTACAAAACCTTATCGCCGATGAACTCCAGAAAACCGGCTACGATCAAGTCTACACCCCCCACATCGGCAAACTGGGACTCTACCGTACCTCCGGACACTTCCCCTATTACAAAGAATCGCAATTCCCCCCTATCGTAGAACCCGGCGCGGTCGAATCCCTCGCAGAGCAGGGCTGTTCCTGTGCCGACCTCTCCAACCAACTTGATTCCGGTGAAATCGACGGCTACCTCCTCAAGCCGATGAATTGCCCCATGCATATCAAGATTTTTGATAGCCAGCCCCACTCCTACCGAGACCTACCCGTCCGCCTTGCAGAATTCGGCACCGTTTATCGCTGGGAACAATCCGGCGAACTCAGCGGCCTCACCCGGGTTCGCGGCTTTACTCAGGATGACGCACATCTCTTCTGTACCGAAGATCAAATTGCCGACGAGATCGCCGGCTGCCTCGACCTCGTTAAACTCGTCTTCAAAACCCTCGGTATGTCCGATTATCGTGTTCGCATTGGCCTTCGAGATCCCGACTCCACCAAATACGTGGGTGATGCCGAAAAATGGGACCGCGCCGAGAACGCCCTCCGCGAAGCCGCCCAAACCCTGGGCGTCAATTATTCAGAAGAACCGGGTGAAGCTGCCTTTTACGGCCCCAAAATTGACTTCGTAGTTAAAGACGTCATCGGGCGCGAATGGCAACTCGGTACCGTACAGGTCGACTACAACCTCCCTGAGCGATTCGATCTCCATTACATTGGCGCCGATAACGAGAAGCACCGCCCTGTCATGATTCACCGCGCCCCTTTTGGTTCCATGGAGCGTTTCTGCGGCGTTCTCATTGAGCATTTTGCCGGCAACTTCCCCACATGGCTTGCCCCCGAACAGGTTCGCATTCTCCCCATGAATGACGAACTCGTTCCCCGCGCCCGCGAAATCGAGACCCTCCTCAAAGCCGCCAAGATTCGTGTGACCGTCGATGCCGTCGCCGACAAACTGGGCGCCAAGATTCGCAAGGCCGAACTCGACAAAGTTCCCCACATGCTGGTTCTTGGAAAACGTGAAGCCGAGGAGGACAAGGTCGCAGTTCGTTCCCGTGCCAACAAATCACTCGAGGGCACCAAAGCAGTAAGTGAACTGCTGGCTGAATTGATTGCTAATATTGCTGCGAAAACTCTACCCGACCCAAAAGACTAGCCCGTTCCGCACGCCTGCATTTAAGCCACAGGTAAAATTAGTGTGAAATAAAAATAAACTTCGACTGGCTTTGCCATCCCTTGCTTGAAAAATATTAATTTAAACGAACTATTAATTGCACATCAACAACTTACGGAAGACATATAGTTGCCTTTAGTCTATTTTTTTATTCGGATTCATTACATGAAATCGGACATCACGCCTGAAAATCTAAAAAAATGGCGCAAAGAAAAAAGGCTCACCCAAACGCAATTGGGCAAGCGAGTTGGCCTGAATAAATTTGCCATTACGAACATTGAACACGGGAAGCGAAAAATCAGTGCTCCGGAGCAGTTGCTCTTTAAGCTCCTCTTGCTGGGTGAACTGCCCTTCCCTGTAAAAACCAAGCTGAACGAACTCGATTTCACGCAAGCCGAATGGAAATGCATTGGCGCCCTTAGCATTCGGGAAGGCTTCCGCAATCCCAATGACTGGATCAGTGCCAAGATAAAAAGCTACCTCGCTCAGATCCCGCAACAAACCCTGCCCTCGCGCTTGCATGCCGCTGAAGGCTCTGCCAAATATCCCGGTGCCAAAAAGCAGACTTCTTAAAAATGAACCCCTCGAACGCTTGCTGATTTCTTTTATCGACTCTGTTGGGGCGTGATTTAATTTTGCCCCATGGAATCAAAACCCCTTACCGGCGCCGAAAAAAAAGAACTGCGTGGCATCGCCCAACGACTGAAGCCACATCTATACATTGGCAAAAACGGCCTGGGCGATTCCGTCCTTGCGGAAATTGAAACCGCACTGACCAAAAACGGCCTTATTAAAATTCGCTTCGATAGCCCGCGTGAGGCCATTAAACTGTTTTGTGAAGAAATCCCCAAACGCACCGCCGCCGAGTTCGTGGGCTCTGTCGGACGCGTCGGCATCTTCTTTCGCGAGATGCCCGAAAACAATTAGGACTCCTACCTATACCTGTTTGCATATGAACGCTTTCAAGCAGCACATGTATTCAATTAGAATGATAAAAGCTATTTGTTTCAGCGGCTTGTTTGCCGCCATTAGCTGCCTTGCCGAAACGCTAACCGACATCAAGGGTCGCAGCATTGAAGTTGAAATCCTCGGTATTGGATCAAAGGCAGTGGAGGTGCGCCGGGCGGATGGTGTCCGCTTCAAGATCCCTCTTACTCAGCTCAGTGAAGCCGACCGCCAACGCCTCAAAGAGCGTGGGGAATCACTCGTTCCCGATCCCGGCTCGAACCCGTCTGGAAACACCGCATCAATTTTCAAACAACTCAACCAACAACTCGGCCTCGAGTTGTGGAGCGACAACAACCTCTGGGACGATGCCCCCCACGATGTGGCCTACCGCCTCGGCTGGCCCCAAGAATCCAAGACCGCACACCAATCCAGCTTCCGCGTCTATTTTAAAAAGAAAAGTCCCATTGGCGGAGCCGTTCCCTATACCGCCGTCCTTTACGGCCAAAATGGAAAGGTGGACTACATTAGTATCATGTTTGCCAACAAGGGTGACTCCATAACATTTGACCTAATCGACAATGAGCGGAAAGCCCTTAAAGCCGTCAACGAGGCCATTGATTCCGATAACGAAAAACTAGAAGTCTCCCTTAGCGTATTCGGCTCACCTGACCGCCAATCAACCGGATCCGGAAAGGCCATGAAAGAGCGCGTCCTCCGCTGGGATATCGGCAACAGCAGCCTCCTTCTCGCGGCAGTGGAGGATGAATACCTCGCCCTTCGAATTATGCCACAGGAATTGGCCGACCTGCGCGGACGTCCTGAAAAAACCAACAACACCCAAGCCAAGAAAATAGCTAGCGCCAACCTAAACTCCAATGCCTTTGGGGATGTCCTTATTGAAAACATCCCTATGGTGGACCAGGGGCCGAAAGGGTATTGCGTCCCCGCCACCCTTGAACGTTGCCTTCGCTACATGGGCATCCGCGCGGATATGTATGCCCTTGCCATGGCAGGTAATACCGGCATTGGCGGCGGCACTTACATGAGCAACATCATTGAGGGAACTTCAGGCTTTGTGCGCCGGGCAGGGCGACAAATGCAGGAAATCAACAGTGACGCCTCCGTCCGCGGAATTAGAAAATATATCGAGAACGGTCAGCCCGTTCTCTGGACAATGTATTCAACAAACGAATACAACATGATTGCCAACGCTATCACGCGGCAACGCATGAAAGCCGACGAACCCAAGGCCTGGAAAAAGACCCTCTCCGAATTGATTAAAAAATCGCCTAAACTGGAAGAGGACATTGATCGTGGGCACATCTGCCTCATTGTGGGATTCAACGACTACACCGGAGAGCTTGCGGTGAGTGACTCCTGGGGTCCGGAGTATGAATTGCGTTGGATCAGTGAAGATGAGGCAAAAGATATCTCCGCAGGCTACTTCTATGTAATCGATTTTTAAAGTCGCCGAACTTCATCGCTTTACAGGTTCCCCCCTTCCGGTATAAACATAATAATATGTCCGATTTTCGTACCGTCCAAGAACTCATAGCCCAAGATCGCGAACTGGCAGTTCCCTTTCGCGGGATCTTTTTCCTGCGGCGCAAGACTACCAAGACCGCGCGCAACGGTAACCCATTTTTCAGTTGCGAATTTGGCGATGCCAGCGGGAGCTTCACCGCTAACTGTTTTGGGGATTCGCCACTTTACGCCGCCCTTGACCCCGCCGATGAGGGTTCGATTGTAAGAATCGCCGGTACCACTGAATATTATAATGACCGCTTCTCCCCACGGCTAACCGCCGGTGAGGTTATCAGCACGGATAACGCCGCTGAAGAAGGCGCATTGGATCAATTGATTGAAGTTCCGCCCGAAAGCGAGGCGACCCTTTGGCAAGATCTCGAAGACGCCATCGCGGCGATTGCACACCCACAACTGCGCGAAACCGTTCAACGCGTGGTTGATGAAACCGAGGCCTCGCTTCGAACCACTCCCGCCGCAATCAACATGCACCATGCCTACCGCCACGGACTGCTGGAACACACCGTTCACATGCTTCGCGCCGCTCGCGCGCTCCTCCCCCTTTATCCCGAAGTAGACGCCGATCTCGCCCTCGCCGGCATTGCCCTGCATGATATCGGTAAAATCGAAGAGTACGAAGGTGAATTTGCCGCTAAGACCAGCCGAATCGGCATCCTTCAGGGGCATGTCGTCATCGGCTTTCGCGTTGCCCGCAAAGCCGCTCTACAATCCGGGCTCAACCCAGACCTGACCGAACGACTTGAACACATTATTCTAAGCCACCAAGGCGAAAAGGAATGGGGCGCCGCCGCAATGGCCGCTACACCCGAGGCGGTCTTTGTCTCCATGGTAGATAACCTCGATGCCAAAATGGGAATGGTACAACGCGTGCTGCGCAATACTCCAAAGAGTGAAGCCTTTTCTAAATTTCTCCCGGGGCTCCAGACACGAATATTGATTACACCACCGGAAAAATAAACGGAAGCGCGAATCTTGAAACAGCGCGCGCGCAACATCGAATCGCCACGCTTATGGCAGTGGCCCAATTTGCTTGGCATCGATGCTGCCATCATTGCGGTCAGTTGGTTTTGGCTTTTCTCGCCCGAGACAGATTCCTTTTCACTTGCTGCGGGAAACGTGCTAGCACTCTCCGTATGGCTTACTTATCTGGCAGACCGCTTGATGGATGTGCGAAAAAGATTGCCTGTGCAACCAAGCACACTCCGCCACCGCTTCACCTATCAAAAACGACGAAAGCTCTGGCGCATATGGTGGTTTTTCCTACTCCTGAACATCGCATTGGCTCTTTGTCTATTAAACCCTACGCAATTGCTTCGAGGCAGCATCCTCTTGTTGCTCACCCTTGGCTATACCCTTGCGGTACAACATTTCAAACTACGCCATCTCCCAAAGGAAGGATTGGTCGGTTTAATCTTTACAGCCGGAGTCATTATCTTCCTCGACGCACCGCCGGCATGGCCGGTCCTCTTAATCCTCTTCCTGATGTTTGCCGGAAACTGCACCCTGATTGGTGAAAAGGAGCGCGACGCAGCACACACAGAGGATGGGAAGGGTTTGGTGCGCTACCCAAACCTTAGCCCTTTTCTTCTCGCGGGTGCCGCAGGTTTTTCGATCGCATCTGCGCCCCTACTACTCACTTCTCTTGTACCGCTTTTAATTCTCTACGCTATGCGCAAGCGATTCACCAATGAGTCCTACCGTATCCTTGCAGATGCCGTCCTATTGGGCGCTCCGCTTATTGTTCTGATTGAGCGTCAGCTTTTCTAGCTTCGTCCACTTCAAAATAATAATCAAAGACCCCGGCATTCGGCAACACATCCTCAATATAGATCTCTTTCGTTAGCTCTCCATCCACAAAATGCCGCATGAAGTTCGCCCAATAAACGCCATTGATTCGTTCAAAGCCCTGATAGTGGATCGCCTCATCTTTCTTCGCAACCACCCCATCCTCAATGTAAGGCCTCAACATCTTCACCTCCTGGTAATGATCCATGCTAAGCCATAAGCTCTTATAGCCGAAGTCGCCTATGGGATCAAAATCCAAACGAACCGCCTCTTTACCATTCACGTCCTCAATCCCGACAACTGAAATATATTTTCGCTTATCAAATGCGGTGTAAAAAGGGGAATCAAAGATACTATCCTTTTTGATCGAAGCCAACTCATCGCCTTTCAGCTCGGTCAAGGCGATTAAATCCGTTTCACTGCTGACCTCACGCCAAGCCTGCGAACCATCGTAAATAGTGGAGATTTTGAGCTTCTCCAATTCAATCGTTATACGCATCTTATTTGGACGTTTACGATAGAGCCGGAAATTTACTTTTTGCCCATCCTGATTAAAGCTGCCCTTGATAATCACACTGTTCAAACTATCCAGATTTTTCTGCCCACCATTCTGGGCAATGAATTCACGATACAAATCGTAAACGGTAGGCAGTGTCTCCTTCGCCTGTAACGCGGAAGCGCCAATAACAAAAACCAAGACAAAAAGGACACATTTTTTTGATAAACGTTTCATTTTTTGATAACTTCTTTTGTAGATTATAACATAGACGGCGGGGTATCAACTGAATAAATCCAAGACCCTGTCTGTAATTACTTCCAGCGGGGCAAGCTTGCCAGACCCCTCGTAGCCGCAGGCCAAACGCCCCGCCACCGGATCCACTAAATGATAACCGAGTTCGCGCAAGCGCGCCAGGTTTGCTTGTGTTGCAGGGTGTTCCAGCATTTTACCATTCATGGCGGGAGCCAGTAAAACCGGTGCCCGAGTTGCCAAATGAATGGAGCTCAGTAAATCCTGCGCCAATCCTTGCGCAAAGTTCGCAATACAATGCGCAGTTGCAGGCGCGACCAGTAGTAAATCGGCGCGGTCCGCCAATTCAATATGACCCGGTTGCCAGCCCTCTTCCTCCCCCCACAGATCCGAGGCGGCAGGGTTGCGTGCCAGGGTTTGCAATGTCAGCGGCTGGATAAATCGACATGCCGACTCCGTCAAAACCGGGAAGACCTCCGCCCCGTATTCCACCAGACGACTGGTCAAGTCCGCAGACTTATAAGCTGCAATCGACCCCGTCACCCCCAAGATTATTGTGCGACCTTTTAATTGATTATCTGGACTATCCACAACCTGCACCCTAGACAAAATATAACAAACAACAAGCCTCAAGCCCTCTCCTTTCAGGCATTCACAAAAGCACTCTTTCCGCTAGTAATCTCCGCCGAACCATGCAGCATAAACATATCTTTCATGCAACGCCACCCCATCAGTAAATACCGTCCAGTCACTCCCATCGACCTCCCGGACCGACAATGGCCCAGCCGGCAAATTGTGCGCGCACCCGTTTGGACCAGTGTGGATTTACGCGACGGCAATCAAGCCCTCGCCATTCCAATGACCGTCGATGAGAAAATCGAATTCTTTGAGACCCTCGTCAATATCGGCTTTAAGGAAATAGAAGTCGGTTTCCCCTCTGCCAGCCAAACCGAGTTTGATTTCATTCGCCGCTTAGTAGAGGAAAAACGCATTCCCGACGACGTCACCTTACAAGTACTGGTTCAGGCGCGTGAGCATTTGATTCGTCGAACCTTCGAAAGCCTTGAGGGTGTACCCAAGGCAATTGTACACCTCTACAATTCAACCTCGCCCCTGCAGCGCCGCGTAACTTTTAACAAATCAAAAGAAGAGATCAAAACCATCGCGGTTGAAGGCGCACAGCTTATCAAGAGCCTTGTCGATAGCATCCCGCAGACCCACACCCGGCTCGAGTATTCCCCAGAAAGCTTTTCCGACACTGAGGTAGACTACGCCCTAGAGGTATGCGAAGCGGTCATGCAGATCTGGCAACCCACCGATACGAACAAAATTATTCTCAATCTTCCCGCAACTGTTGAAATCGCCACGCCCAACCACCATGCCGATCAAATCGAGTGGTTCTGCCGCAACCTCAAGGAACGCGACAAGGCGATCATCAGCCTCCATACCCACAACGACCGCGGCACCGGCACCGCTGCCACTGAACTCGGAC
>CBFHXZ010000016.1:0-25301 GCA_965659965.1 Coraliomargaritaceae bacterium | reverse complement strand
AAAAGCTACCCAAAAGGCACCCACCAAAAAAATCGTGAAGAAGGCAGCCAAAAAAGCAGCCACTAAAAAGGCCGCAACCAAAAAAGAAATTGAAGCAATCACGGAAGAAGCCCTTGCCAGCGTAAGCACCAAGCGACGCCTCTCCCCCAAGGCTCAGGAAAAACTTAACGAACGTATTCGTACCCTTATTCGTCTCTCAAAAGAGCAAGGATTCCTCACTTACAAGGACATCAACAAATCCCTCCCAGATGGCGTCAACAACCCGGACGAAATCGAGAACGTCATCACCATCCTCCAAAACCTTGAGGTTGAAATCCTGGATGACAGCGAAGTCGAGAATTTCAAAGCCCGCAAAGAGGAAACCGAGGAAAAAGAAGTTCGCAGTTCACAGAATGACATCCTCGATGACCCCGTCCGCATGTACCTCAAACAGATGGGGCAAGTCCCCCTTCTGACCCGCGAGGAAGAAGTTGCCATTTCCAAACGTATCGAAAATGCCGAACAGCGCGCCCAAGACGCCCTTTTCTCCACTGCCCTGACTCTCGAATACCAGAACGACATCGTCCGCAAACTCCTCAACCGCGAGGAACGATTTGACCGGGTCGTTCTCGATAAAAAGATCGAAAGCCGGGAAGCCTACTTCAACAGCCTTCCCAAACTCCTCGAACAGGCTCACAAACTTGGCGAGCGCATCTACGCCGCATGGGACAGCCAAATCGAAGCCGCCAAGGCGAAAAAGGAAAGCAATCGCAAGCGTGCCGTCACCCGCATGAAAAAATACGAGAAGGAACTCCGCCTCGTACTGCGCAAATATTGCCTCAAGCTTAAGATTTTTGAGGAATTCCTCAATGATCTCACCCCCACCTACCGCGAACTCAAAAACCTCTTCGACGACCTCGAGTCTGTCGGCAAGGTGACCACCCGTCGCCGCAAAAAAGTCAATGTCCCTGCCATCGAGAAACGCCTCGAAGCCGTCAAAACCGAGTTCAAAATTGATGCCCGCGAACTCTACGAACTCATCCGCGAAGTTCGCCTCGGCATGCGCGAAGCCCACAAGGCAAAAACCGAGATGGTCGAAGCCAACCTGCGCCTCGTTATCTCCATCGCCAAGAAATATACCAACCGTGGACTTTCCTTCCTCGACCTCATCCAGGAAGGCAACATGGGCCTCATGAAGGCGGTCGAAAAATTCGAATACCGTCGCGGTTACAAATTCTCCACCTACGCTACCTGGTGGATTCGCCAGGCGATTACTCGCTCTATCGCAGATCAGGCCCGCACCATCCGCATTCCGGTTCACATGATCGAGACCCTCAACAAGGTCATGCAGGTTCAAAAACAACTCCTGCAGGAACTCGGTCACGAACCCACCGCCGAGGAAGTCGCCGAGGAAATGAACCTCCCCCTTGAGCGCGTTCAATCCATCATGAAGATGGCGCAGCAACCCATCTCCCTCCAAAGCCCCGTTGGCGATTCAGACGACACCAACTTCGGCGACTTCATCGAAGACAAAGGCGCGGAAAATCCATACGATATGACCGCCTACAGCCTCTTGCGTGAAAAAATCACCGATGTGCTCGACAGCCTCACTCCCCGCGAACGCCGTGTCCTCTCGCTTCGCTTTGGCTTGGTGGACGGTTATTCCCGCACCCTTGAGGAAGTAGGAAAACAATTTAAAGTTACCCGCGAGCGCATCCGCCAAATTGAGGCCAAAGCGCTTCGTAAAATGCGACACCCCACCCGCATTCGCCAGCTACACGGTTTCTTCGAGGGCGACATCAACCTCGACAAGCCCGGCATGGACAGTATCAAAAGAGACATCGCTAAGGACTAAATTTTTTAAACAAGTAAACAAACCACTCAATGCACAAACGAATTCTATTTCTCATAAACAGCCTCTGCCTTCTGGCACTGACAGCCTGCACTTCATACAACAAAATTCCCGCAGGCGCGGAAGTTGAACTCGCGGCTCCGCGAGGCCCCGATTACAAAGGCCCTGCTATCGTTCATGCCGACATGATTGAACGCGTCGCCACAATTCGCTACGGGCATGAGCTCAGTGAAGGCTTCCTCATTGTGAGTGACCTCGACGGAGTTCAAACAGCTCTCCTCAAAAGCCTTCCGCTTCGTCCCGGCAGTTTGCGCACCGCCGACATCGTTGAGGGAACGCCCAAAATCAACCAACGTGTTGAAGCCGCCACCGAAGAACAAAACGAAGCTTACGAAAAGATTTACCCCGACGCCCAAGAAGAGAACTAACCCCAAACATTAAACCATCATGGCACTCTCACACCTCGCTTTCCTGCAAAATCTTCGTGCTCCGGAGATCATTCTCATTTTCCTTGTTGTGCTCCTCCTCTTCGGAGCTAAGCGACTCCCCGAGCTCTTCCGCTCCTTCGGGAAATCCATCCGCGAATTCAAAAAAGCCACTTCCGAAATCGAAGACGATATCCGTACTGCCATGGACGAGGAACCCACCGTGGAGGCTAAACCCGCCGCAGGTCAGGTAACCGCACAAAGCAGCACAGAGCAGCCCGAAAACGAGGCCGTAGAAGCGGAGCATGCAGAGATCGAAGACACCACTGATAACGATCCCGCAGCCTCTGAGAAAAAAGACTGATCCCGCAGCGGGGAGTCAGACTACAACCGTTTTTAGCTCTCGCGGTCGCGCAGAAGCTTGTACTCCACTGCATCCACCAAGGCTTCCCAGGAAGCTTCGATGATGTTGTCGCTGGCGCCGACGGTGCCCCAGGTTTCCCCCGTCTTGTTATCGCGGCTTTCGATTTGTACTCGAATGATGGCATCCGTGCCGTGCTGGCTTTCCAGAATACGCACCTTGTAGTCAACCAGTTCTATATCGGAAACCACCGGAAAAACAGGTGCCAGAGCCTTGCCGAGAGAATGCGCAAGCGCATCCACCGGACCACTTGCCTCGCTCGCGGTATGGTGCACCTCGCCGTTGATGCGAAGTTGCACCGTGGCTTCTGAACGCACACCGCTTTTCCCTTCATCATGGCTGACCATCACGCGATAGCCTACCAGATCAAAATCAGTTTGTTCGCCCTTCAGAAAACGGGCCAGCAAGAGTTTGAAGGATGCATCTGCCGCCTCGTATTCGTAGCCCTTGAATTCGAGCTCCTTGAGTTGGGCGAGAAAGTCTTTCATTTCCGGTGCGCGGGGATCGACCTCAACGCCGATTTCCTTCGCCTTCATCATAATGCTGCTGCGGCCGGACATATCGGAGACCAAAATGCGGGTGCGGTTACCCACTCGTTCCGGTTCGATGTGTTCGTAACTGCGCTTCACCTTGGCTGCGGCATCCGCATGTACGCCACCCTTATGCGCAAAGGCACTCGCTCCCACAAATGGTGCTTTTGTGTCAGGGGCACGATTCGCCATGGCATCGATAAAAAGGGACAAGTCGCGGAGTTTTTCCATTTGAGAACCGCAAATGAGCTTGCGATTCATCTTGAGCGCTAGATTGGGAATGATGGTAGTAAGGTTGGCGTTACCGTTGCGCTCACCGACACCGTTGATCGTACCCTGCACCAAGCTGGCACCGGCATCCACGCCCGCCAAAGACACCGCGACCCCAAGCCCGGAATCGTTGTGGCAATGCACGCCCACGGCCGTGTCTGGAAAATGTGCTACTACTGTGGCCACCGTTGCCTGTATCTCGGAAACGAGTTTCCCGCCATTGGTGTCGCAAAGAGTGAGGTTCACCGCACCACCGCGTTGCGCCGCTTCGAGGGTCTGTAATGCGTATTCGGGATTATCCGCATATCCGTCGAAGAAATGCTCGGCATCGTAGATGACCTCGCGCCCGCTCTCGGTCAGAAAACGAACGGAGTCCTCAATCATGCGCAGGTTTTCCTCAGCAGTGGTTCGGATGATCTTGGTGACGTGAAGGAGCCAGGACTTGCCAAAAATGGTGACTACCGGGGTCTGGGCGTCGAGGAGGAGCTTGAGCTGGGGATCCTCCGCCGCCTCGACTTTCGCACGGCAAGTGGAACCAAAGGCCGCAATTTTCGCGTGTTCGAGCTTCAAGCCGCGCGCTTCCTCAAAGAAGGCCATGTCGCGGGGATTGGATCCCGGCCAACCGCCCTCGATGTAATCCACCCCAAACTGATCCAGTTTTTCAGCCACACGCAATTTGGCGGCCACCGTGAAGGATACTCCCTCACCCTGAGTACCGTCGCGCAGTGTTGTATCGTAGATTTTTATGGACTGAGTCATGCTGAAAAATTTTCAAGTTTTCCAGCAGAAGGACTGAGCGGCATGGGGGCAAACCAAAAGCGCAGCCCGAATTTAAGGATTTCCACATTGAAATTGCTTATTTTACGGACTTGCAGAATTTGAATTGCGCCCTAATCTCCGCCTCTTTTTGCAATAGCAATATCAAAGGAGTCCCTTCTTTCAAAGGCCTCTGATCCAACCTTTTTATAACTAAACCGAAACACGCACTATGAGCGACCTATCCAAATACAGAAATATTGGCATCTTTGCCCACGTTGACGCCGGCAAGACCACCACCACCGAGCGCTTTCTCAAACTGACCGGTAAAATCCACAAACTCGGTGAGGTGCACGACGGCGCCGCTACCACGGACTTTATGGAGCAGGAGCAGGAGCGCGGCATCACGATTCAATCCGCAGCCACCACTTGTTTCTGGCCCGGAAGCGAGCAACAATTTGAGCCGCACCGCTTCAACATCATCGATACCCCCGGACACGTGGACTTCACTGTTGAAGTTTACCGCTCCCTCAAGGTGCTTGACGGCGGCGTGGGTGTTTTCTGTGGTTCCGGCGGGGTTGAACCCCAATCCGAGACCAACTGGCGCTACGCGAATGATTCCAATGTTTCCCGCCTGATCTACGTCAACAAACTCGACCGTATCGGTGCTGATTTCTACAAGGTAGTTGAGCAAGTCAAAGACGTGCTCGGCGCCGTGCCCCTCGTAATGGTGCTCCCCATCGGTACCGAGAGTGACCTCAAGGGCGTGGTTGACCTCCTCACCCGCAAGGCCTGGGTCTGGGATGACAGCGGCGACCCCATGAATTATGAAATCCAGGACGTGCCCGCCGACATGGTGGACAAGGTTGAGGAGTACCGCTCCCAGCTCATCGAAACCGCCGTTGAGCAGGATGACGACGCCATGGAAGCCTACCTCGAAGGCAACGAACCGGATCTTGAAACCCTCAAGCAGTGCATCCGCAGGGGCACCATCAAGCTCGACTTCTTCCCCACCTACTGTGGTTCCTCCTTTAAGAACAAGGGCGTACAGCTCATCCTTGATGCGGTTGTGGATTACCTCCCCAACCCTACCGACGTTCAGCCTCAGCCCGAGGTCGATGCCGAAGGTAACGAAACCGGCGAAAAAGCTGTTGTGGACGCGAGCCGCCCGCTCCGCGCCCTTGCCTTCAAAATTATGGACGACAAATACGGCGCCCTGACTTTCACCCGCGTTTACTCCGGTAAAATCAACAAAGGAATGTCGGTGCTCAACACCACTACCGGGAAAACCGAGCGCATCGGGCGCATTATCGAAATGCACGCCGACGAACGCAACGAGGTCGACAGCGCACAAGCTGGTGATATCGTTGCCCTTCTCGGCATGAAGTCCGTGCAAACCGGACACACGCTTTGCGACCCCGACCACCCGGCAACCCTTGAGCCCATGGTCTTCCCGGATCCTGTTATTTCGATTGCCGTTAAACCCAAGGATAAAGGCCAGGCCGAGAAACTCGGCACTGCCATTGGCAAAATGGTCGCCGAGGATCCCTCCTTCCAAGTTGAGACGGATGAAGACTCAGGCGAAACCATCCTCAAAGGCATGGGCGAGCTTCACCTCGATATTAAAGTGGACATCCTCAAGCGCACCTACGGTGTGGAGGCCGAAATCGGCAAACCACAGGTAGCCTACCGCGAAACCATCACCGCGCCCGTTACCGATAGCTACACTCACAAGAAGCAATCCGGTGGTTCTGGTCAGTTTGCAAAAATCGATTACACCATTGAACCCAACGAATCCGGCGAAGGTTTTGACTTTGAATCCAAAGTGGTCGGCGGTAACGTCCCTCGTGAATTCTGGCCCGCTGTTGAGAAAGGCTTCAAGAAATCCATCGAAAGGGGCCCGCAGGCGGGTTACCCCGTTGTCGATGTGAAATTCACTCTCAGTGATGGTGCCTTCCACGCGGTTGACTCCTCTGCAGTGGCCTACGAAATTGCCGCCAAGGCTGCCTATCGCCAATCCATGCCCAAGGGTCGCCCGGAAATCCTCGAGCCTATCATGAAGATCGACGTCTTCTGCGGTGAGGAGAACATGGGTGACGTCATCGGTGACCTCAACCGTCGACGTGGCATGATCAAGTCCCAAGAGCCCGCCAATACCGGAATCCGTATCAAAGCGGATGCGCCGCTCTCTGAGATGTTCGGCTACATTGGCGCGCTGCGCACCATGACTTCCGGACGCGGGCAATTCTCCATGGAATTCTCCCATTACGCCGCTACTCCGAAGAATGTCGCTGAAACCGTCATCAAGGAAGCCGCCGAACGCGAAGCCGCCAAACGCAAATAGCGCCGCGAGCTTGAAACGTTTTTAACTCAGCCCCCGACTGGTCTTTCCGGCGGGGGCTTTTTCTGCCCAACCCTCAGGCACAAAAAAGGAAGCCCGCTTGGGGCTTCCTTTGAAAGACTTATGGGTGTGTTTACACTTAAGGGCTAGTAATCACGACCACCCCGGTCACGACCGCCGCTGAAGTCACGTCGGCCGCCACCGCCGCCGCCACGGCGATCACCGCCGAAACCACGACCGCCGCCGCCACCGCCACCGCTGCGTGGAGGACGCTCCTCACGAGGACGCGCCTCGTTGATTACGAGCGGACGACCCATGAATTCTTCACCGTTGAGTGCGTTGATTGCTGTTTCCATGGACTCTTTGGTGTCCATAGTCACAAAGGCAAACCCACGCGGGCGACCCGATTCACGGTCTTTAACAATAAACACGTCTTCCACGCCTCCATGAGGCTCAAACAGGCTTTTGATATCTTCGAAGCCCGCATCAAATGCGAGATTCCCTACATACATTTTGGTATTCATACTTTAACTTTGTCTTTTCTATCGGCCTGCTTCGTTGCCCTGAGCGTTCAGAATTGAACGAAATCAAATTAAAATTTTTGTTTTAACAGCGATCTTACTCACGCGCGGAATAGTAACAGTTGATAAGCATAGAAGTAAAAATAAGAAATTTAAAAAATGCAAGCCGTCATTTAATAGACTAAAACGCTTGAGGGCGCGACGCGCCCGACATGACCGGGACCCGAACAAGGTGAGGGGAACCGGAACACCGCAGGTGAGACGAACGCAGCCCGCTGAACGCCCACATCCCCACCGAAATGGTGGGAGCTGCGGGAGTCGAACCCACGACCTCTACCATGTCAAGGTAGCGCTCTAACCAACTGAGCTAAGCCCCCATTTCGTAGAAGTGGAATAAGCAAGGAGCTACGAGAGGGAACTGCAAGCCTATTTTAAGTCGACCACCCTAAAGCACACAAAATTCAAGCTTCGCACCCGCTAATAAAACCTGCACCCATCGCTCCGTCTTGCGCAAAAATGGCACTTTCATCGCCGGCTTTGATTTCGCTGAAGACGTGCGGGATGATGCCTTGCAGGCTCACCGCAAGCTTCAGGCCCTGAATCTTAAAACTGTAATTTTGAGCGGCGATATCAACAGCCGTGTCCAACGCGTTGCCGAAGCCCTGAACCTTCCCGCCCGCGCTGCATACGGCAACTGCAGTTCAAAAGACAAAGCCCTCTGGATCGAAAATCATGCACACAATGCCGCCCTTATGATTGGTGACGGTGCCAACGACCGGCTCGCCTTCGAGAAGGCTATTTGCCGGGGTACGCCGGTGGCCGAACAGGGAATCCTCGAATCCGCATCCGACTTTTTCTTCTTTGGGCGCAGCCTCCGCGGACTACCCATGCTTTTCCATGCTGCCCATTCACGCAGGCGAACCGTTGCAACGATATTTGCAATGGCGGTCCTCTACAATCTGGGCGCGGTCAGCATTTGCCTCGCAGGCTTAATGCATCCACTGCTTGCGGCCATTCTCATGCCCACCAGTTCCCTCGCAAGCCTTGCCATCGCCTACCTCGGCCTTGGGCGCACCAGCGTAAATCAACCCTAAACCGTCCGTGAATAACGGGACTCACTCGACGGCTCAAGGTAGGCATCAAAACACATTGCCAAATTTCGAATAAAGAGACGTCCGTGGTCGGTCACCCTACAACCTGTTTCCGTCCATTTCAAAAGGCCATCCTTCACGAAGCCCTCAAACTGTCCGAGCGCTACGGCAAAATGACTTCGAAAATCAATCGACCACTTTTTACCCATCACCTCAAAGTCCAAGGCCATGTCACACATCAAGCGCATAATGACATCTGCTCGTAATTTGTCCTCTTCCGTCAAGGCATAACCCTTGGCAACCGGAATTGTTCCCGCTTCGACCCTGGCCCGATAACTTTCCAAGTCCTTAACATTTTGACGGAAACCATTCGCACCCTGCGAGATGCTCGAAATTCCAAAACCGCATATTTCAACCCCGGCACGGGTGCTATAGCCCTGGAAGTTTCGTTGCAAAGTCCCCTCTTGTTGCGCCACTACCAACTCATCGCTCGGCAAGGCAAAGTGATCCATCCCGATATAGACATAACCCGCCTCAGTGAGGCGCTCTATGCAGAGCTTCAACAACTGCATCTTCGTTTCTGCATCCGGTAAACCAATACGTTCCAAAATCTTTTGTGCCGGCGCCATCCAGGGTACGTGCGCGTAGTTGAAAACCGCAAAACGATCCGGCTGGAGCGATAAAACATCATCGATTGTGCGGTTGAAACTGTCGGGGCTTTGCTTCGGTAAGCCATAGATGAGGTCGAGGTTTATGGACTCGAAGCCATTACTGCGAAGCAGGTCCATTGCTTCCACGTTGACCGATTGCGGCTGAATGCGGTGAATTGACTTCTGAACATCTGGGTCACAATCCTGCACCCCGAACGAAGCCCGCGTAATCCCCATCCGCGCAAAAGCTTCTACCTGAGGTGCGGTCAAACGACGGGGATCCAACTCCACTGATTTCTCCGCATCGGCACTAAATTTAAAATGACGGTCAATAAGCTCTGCCAAGCGGTCGATTTGATCCGCCCCAAAGAAATTGGGCGTGCCTCCACCAAAATGCAACTGCTCTGCTTTGCGACCCGATGCAATGAGTGGTTCATAGAGCGCTAATTCCTTTTCCAGCAAATCAAGATAATCATCGGCCCGACTCTTATCCAAACTCGTAATCATATTGCAGCCACAGAACCAACAAAGGGTCTCACAAAAAGGAAGATGGAAATACAGCGAGAGAGGAGCCTGCTCCTCACTCAAAGACCGCAACAGACCGGAGAAATCCTTGTGCTCCGTAAAGTGGTTGGCAGGCGGATAGCTGGTATAACGCGGCCCGGGCCGGTTATACTTCTCGATCAATTTAAGGTCTTGGGCGGTCAGGTGCATAGCAAATCAAAAGCATAGCTTGCCCGAAGAGGTCAGTTTGCCAAGCCGGAAGCGCAGAAAGCTGGGTTTGCCAAAGCACGCCGTCCGGTCACCACAAAAAGCCCCCGGGGATAGAATCCACGGGGGCTTAAAAGTGGAGCGAGCGAAGAGGTTCGAACTCTCGACATCCACCTTGGCAAGGTGGTGCTCTACCAACTGAGCTACGCTCGCTTAAAATCCAATAATTTGCGTTCTCGCCGCCCGACTGTCAACGCGATTTTTTAGCCCTTGTCTAATCCTCGCGCTGCATATTCAGCTCAAAGGAATACTGGCTCCGCACCGTATCGGGAAGGGCATAAAAATTTTTACTTTGCAACAACTTGGAGCAACCCTCACTCAAAAGATAAGCTAGGATTGGTTTGATGCGGTTTCTGTTGGATGTTTCGAAAACCACATAAAACGGTAAGCGTAACGGGTAGTCGCCGTAGTGAACGTTGTCCGGTGATGGCCCATAGGCGGGCGTATCATTGCCGGTGGAAACCATGAGTGTTTTAATGCGCCTTGAATCAAGCTTCCTTGAAAGGAGACCTATACAGGTAACATCGCTCGAGATAGCTCTCTCTGCGCTGGCGACATCAACTAGGCTTACCGATCTTTTGAAACCTCCGGAATTAAGTACCGTGAATTTGAACAACTCATTCGATATGCTGTTTTCGATTTCGGCAGCAAAAGTCTTAATACTGCGACCCGTCCAACCACTGAGCCCCAATCCTTCCCAGCTTTGGTAATCCTCTCGCCCATCTGAACCAAAAATACCTTCCAATTGCGGCAAACTGACTTCGCCAATGGGATTGTCTTCATTTACGGCCAGCACCGCTACATCATAAGCCAGCGGATAGACCGTGTATCTGGAATCCGGCATGGCATGCCCCTCCGGCAACACGATCACTGCTATGTCCAATTCATCAGAGGTCAGCCGCTCCAGCGCAGGCAAACTGCCCTGTTTTGAAAAACTGATTTTAAGGGAATTTTGCTCTGCCAAATCCGCAATCGAGGCTTCCAGAGAATCCGCCATTAAATCAGAGACCGCCATACGTAACTCCTCACCTCTGGCAACCGTCAATAGTAGTCCAAGTCCAAGTGTGGTGATGCTGTGTCTAAAGCTCATTGCGGGAAATTCATTTTTACTTCAAATACTTATAACTCATAAACAACAAACGCTTTTGCCTGAGTCAAACATCTTTAAGGGCCCAACAGCGATCATTGCGGGTCCAATTCCGGCCATTGCGAAAGTTTGCGATGCAGCGTGCGGCGACTAATCCCCATTAACTCGGCCGCCTTTGTACGGTTGCCGTTTGACTTAACTAGGGCACTCCGCAGCAAGCGCTTCTCGTTCTCTTCTTTGCTCAAACTGGGGGACGCAGCAGGCGCAGCAGGACTACTGCTGACGATTTCCCCGCTAGCGGTTTGATGATACTTGTCCTCTAAATCGTATTCATTGACCATGCTTCCCCGCTTGAGGATGACGATGTTTTCGCAGAAATTCCTCAGTTCACGTATATTGCCCGGCCAAGGGTAGGCCAGTAGGCGTTTCAACGCAGCTTCACTGAACTCAACCGTCTCAACTTTATTTTCAGCACTGAATTGCTCGGTGTAGTGTCGCAAGAGCGTCATCAAATCATCCAGACGATCACGCAGGGGCGGCAACTGGATGGTCACCACGTTGAGGCGATATAGCAAATCTTCCCGAAATTCACCGCTCTTGACCATTTCCGTTAAATTGCGGTTCGTAGCACAAACCAGACGAGCATCGACATCTATTGACTTAGAGCTACCCAGACGCTCGAAGCGACGCGTTTCGAGAAAACGTAGCAGCTTAACTTGAGTCGAGGAGTCGATCTCACCGATTTCATCCAGAAAAAGCGTGCCGCCATCAGCCGCCTCAAAACGACCAATGCGACGTTCATTCGCCCCCGTGAACGCACCTTTTTCGTGACCAAAGAGTTCACTTTCCAATAGATTCACCGCCAAGGCAGCACAATGAACCGGCACAAAGGGCTTTCGCGCCCGATCACTGTTTTGATGAATGGCTTGCGCGATCAGCTCCTTACCGGTACCGGTCTCCCCCTCCAGCAAGACGGTCGCCCGGGATGGAGCAACCAATTTTACCGTTTCAAGAACCTGCGTTAGTCCTGAAGAATTTCCAATAATCCCTTCAAAGCTATACCTTTGATCCAAGCGTTCATGCAGCACCGCATTTTCCTGCTCCAATTGTCGCGATTGCAGCGCGCGCTTGATCAGGATCTCCAACTTCTCGAGATTGACCGGCTTCGTTAAAAAATCAAAGGCTCCACGGCGCATCGCCTCCACTGCTGTTTCAACATTCCCATAAGCCGTCATCATAATCGCGATCGGCCGGTTCGATTGCTCCAAACAACGATCAATAACCTTCAGGCCCGACTTCCCCGCCATCCTCAAATCCGTCAGCACCACCTCAAAGCTCTGAGACGCCATTAAATTAAAAGCCTCATCGGCGCTGGACGCCAAAAACACATCGTAGTCCCCCTCTAGCGCAGCATTCAGACCTTCGCGTGTATTCCTTTCATCGTCAACTATAAGTATCGAAGCAGGCATAAGAGACATAAGAGACATAAAGACACAGTTTTATGCCATAGCAAGCCTTTTATCATGATGTAACATTTTGTCTCACCTTAAGCCCTAAGCGCTCTTGATTTTTCATCCATCCTGCCCTACGTTCTGCAGCTTAAATTTTTCCAAGTCAGTAATTCCAATATGAAAACAAATAGCCCTGAACGCCACGAATTCCAAGCAGAGGTCAAACAAGTCCTCGATATTGTTGTTCATTCGCTTTACACCGATAAAGAGATTTTCGTCCGCGAACTGATCTCCAACGCCTCAGATGCCAGCGAAAAACTGCGCCATACCCAAATAACTGAAAAAGATATTTTTGATGCCGAACTCGACCTCGAAATCCAAGTAAGCAGTGACGAGGAGGCGGGTCAGATCACCCTACAAGATTTTGGTATTGGCATGACCCGTGAGGAATTAATCGAAAACCTCGGTACCATTGCACATTCCGGTTCTAAAGCCTTCCTCAATGCCCTCAAGGAGAGCGGTGAGCGCAACGAAAATCTCATCGGTCAATTCGGGGTCGGATTCTACTCCGCGTTCATGGTTGCCGAAAAGGTCGAGGTCTTTACCCGCACCTGGCATTCCGAAGGCGAATGCCTCTGCTGGTCCAGCGATGGATCCGGAGCCTACGAGATCGAAGCCGCCGAAGGCGAGCGACGGGGTACCCGCATTGTGCTTCACCTTAAAGACGAATATAAAGAGTTTGCCAAAAAGGACCGACTCGAGGGCATCATTAAAAACTATTCTGCCTTTGTTCAGTTCCCAATCAAGATCGCCGGTGAAGAACTCAAAACTGTTCAGGCCCTCTGGCTTAAAAACAAAAGCGATATCACCGAGGAAGAATACAAGGAATTCTATAAATTCCAGGCCAAAGCTTTCGACGAACCGCGCTTCTGGCTTCACTTCTCCGCCGATGCACCCCTTGAAATCAACACCCTCCTCTTTGCTCCAACCGAGAACATGGAGGGCTTCGGCTTTGGACGAATGGAACCCGGCGTCGCGCTCTACTGCCGAAAAGTTCTCATCGACAGCGAACCCAAAAACCTCCTACCCGATTGGTTACGTTTCCTTCGCGGCGTCGTCGACAGTGCCGACCTCCCCCTCAATATTTCCCGAGAATCCATGCAGGATTCTTCCCTCATTCAAAAACTGAATAAGGTCATCACCAAACGCTTCCTTAAACTGCTGGAAGACAAGGCTAGCAAAGAACCGGAAACCTATGAAGACTTCTGGAACAAGTTCGGGCTCTTCCTGAAAGAGGGCGTGACCACCGATTTCACCCACCGCGACCAACTCCTCAAACTCCTTCGCTACGAATCCTCCTACACCGAGGACGGCAAAACCACCAGTCTCGCCGACTACCTCAGTCGCGCCCCCGAGAACCAAAAGGAAATTTTCTTCCTCTCCGGTCCCACCCGCGAGAGCATCGAAAACGGCCCCTACCTGGAAGCCTTCAAGGCGCGCAAGATTGAAGTCCTCTTCATGCTCGAGCCCGTCGATGAATTCGTCACCAACCACGCCCGCAGCTTCGAAGAAAAAAATTTCGTTTCAGCAGACAGTGATGCAATTGATCTCGACGCCATCGCACCCGAGACCGAAACCGATAAAGCCGACGCGCTTGCAAGTGATGACAGCGAAGCCCTGTGTAAATTCATCAAGGAATCACTCGGCGAAAGCGTCAGCGAGGTAAAAGCCAGCGATCGTCTTGTTGGTAGCCCCGCAATGATCGTGAACAGCGACAAAATGATGACTGCCCAAATGCGCAAGATGATGAAGGCCATGCAACAGGACGGCGGCATGATGGGCGCCGAACCGCCCGCCAATCTCCAAGTCAATCCCCGCCACCCCCTGGTTAAAAACCTCGCCACCCTCCGCGAAAACAACGCCGACCTTGCAAAGCTCATCAGCCATCAGATTTTCGACAACGCCCGTATGGCCGCCGGACTCCTCGAAGACCCTGCCGCCATGCTTCAACGAAACTACGAGCTGATGGAAAAACTCAGCGAGCGCTAAGCCGGTTTTCTTATTTCGCTAAGTGTTCCACCGAAACATTTAACAGTATTAATACTTTAAGATTTCCTGTTCTTGAAGTAATTTAATGTTGGAGTTTCTCCTTTATTCAAAATGTCCAAGCCAAATAAGAACACCCCCTTTCGCTACTTTAACCGCGAACTTTCTTGGCTTGCATTCAATCGTCGCGTTCTCGAACAGGCGGAATCCCTCGAATACCCCCTCCTCGAGCGCATGAAGTTCCTCGCCTTCGTCAGTTCAAACCTCGACGAATTCTTTGAAATCCGCGTCGCGGGAATCCTGCAACAAATCAAATCAGGCAGCCATGAATGTGGCCCCGACGGACTCAGCCCCAAAGAACAACTGGAGCGCATTCAGGACAAAGCACGTCTGCTGGTCGCCGATCAAGGCGAATGCTGGCGCAAAAAAATTGTGCCTGGGCTTGATAAATCCGGAATCAAGTTTTGCGGCTATGATGCTCTCACCCGTAACGAAAAAAAATGGGTCAGCAATTATTTCAACAAGCAGGTCTTTCCCGTCCTTACCCCACTCGCCATCGACCCGGCACACCCCTTCCCAACCCTCATCAATAAATCGCTTTACCTCCTTGCCTCGATTGATGACCCCAAAACCCGTGCCATCGAGCGACTCATGGCAATCATACCCGTCCCCCGCGTCCTTCCCCGCATCGTTCGCGTGGGAGCCTCTCGACGGGGAAACCCCGAAGTTTATATCGCCTTAAGTGAGATCATTAAACGGCATGTAAAAACACTCTTCCCAGGCTACCGCGTGCGCTCCGCAGTCCCCTTCCGCATTACCCGAAACAGCGATCTCTATTTTGACGAAGAGGAAGTTGAAAACCTCCTCAGTAAAATCGAAGAGGAACTCCTCAACCGCGAGAAAGGTGCCGCCGTACGCCTCGAAATCGCCAAGGGCGCCGACCCCGTCCTTCTGGAACAACTCCTCAAGTCCATCGATTTGGATCCCGCCAACGTCTACACCATCGATGGGCCGCTCAATATGGCCCGCCTCATGAGAGCCTATGACCTCATCGACCGCCCCGACCTCAAATTCAAGCCCTTCACGCCCTATATTCACCCCGACCTCGAGAGCCACCAACCCCTCTTTGATCACATTGCCAAGCGCGATTACCTCCTCCATCAGCCCTACGATAGCTTTCAACCCTTTATTGATTTCATCAGTCAGGCCGCCCACGACCCTGCAGTCTTCGCCATCAAGCAAACCCTCTACCGCACCTCCGGCGATTCACCCATCGTGCAAGCCCTTATTGATGCTTCCCGAAATGGTAAACAGGTGACTGTACTCGTTGAACTCAAAGCACGCTTCGACGAAGCCAACAATATCAAATGGGCCCGCCAACTCGAAGAAGAGGGTGTCCATGTCGTTTACGGACTGGTTGGATTAAAAACCCATTGCAAGACCTGCATGGTTGTCCGCCGCGAAGGAGGTCGCCTTCGACGTTACGCTCACCTGGGCACCGGTAACTACAACCACAAAACCGCCCGCCTTTATACCGACCTCAGCCTCTTTACCGCCCGCCGCGAAATCACCAACGAGGTCGCCAATCTATTCAATTCCCTTACCGGGTTTTCCCTGAGCCCCAACTTCAAAAAACTACTCGTCGCCCCCTTTAACCTGGAGTCCACCATCCAACGTTACATCAAGGCAGAAACCCGCAACGCACGCGCCGGAAATCCCGCTCGCATAATTATCCAGACCAATAGTCTCGTCGACCCAAATACGATCAACAATCTATACCGTGCCGCACGCGCCGGTGTTAAGATCGACCTCATCATACGCGGTATTTGCAACCTTGTCCCCAACATCAAGGGTCTCAGTGAAAACATCCGGGTGCGTAGCATCCTCGGCCGTTATCTCGAGCATAGCCGTATCTTTTACTTCGAAAACCACCAGGGAAACGAAGCCCACATCCTGGCAGGCAGTGCCGACTGGATGCCCCGCAATTTCTACCGCCGCATCGAATGCGTTTTTCCGATTCTGGATCCCGAAATCCGCGATCGCATCCGCGGCATTCTCGAAACCTACCTCAGCGATAATAAAGATGCCTGTCGTTTAAAAGCCGACGGAAGTTATTATCGCAGCCCCTGTCGCAAGGGAAAAAAGCTCCTCTGCGCACAATCTCATTTCACTGAAGCCGCTAAATTGCGCCTCCTTGAACTCAGACAAAAACGTAAAGCCGACAAGCAAAGGCTGGAAGAGGAAACAAAGCGTAATAAACTGACGCCTCAGACCCGTTTTAATTCCGCTGGCTCAAATCCTTGAGGATCTCAAGGCGTTCCTTCCGGTATTTTTCGTATTTCCGTTGCAGCGTGCGTCGCTCCACCTCACTGCTGGAGATCGAAGCTTCTGCCTGTAATTCACGCATTAACTGCGAGAGGCGTTCTGCACGCAGGCGCAACTGCTCACCATGCACCTCATCCAGCGTAAGCCCCTTATTCAAAAACTTAGATGCCCCTTTGATCCCCAAGGCCGGAAGGTCACGAATCTTTTTCCGCGAAGCACTGTTTAAATCATTAATTGAGTAAACAAAAGACCGCCCATCACCCTCTCGTGTGAAAGAAATATTGCTTTCGCTACGGCCGGTTAGTCGAATATCCAGCTTCTCCCCATCCATATTTTCAATCTGTAATCTGACGGGGTAAGGATTCTCGGATTCAAGAAATTTGAGCTCTGGATTTATTTCCTCTTCGCGCGTGGAACTGGGCGCAAAGCCTTCAAAACGTGACTGCGAAGGCTCGATCAATTGCCGGACATAATCCTTGATCCCGCTGTCCTCTACCTTACCCAACAACACCGCAACCAGATATCCAGCCAAAGCGAAAAGACACAAACTTATCAGAAAACTCTTTATACTTTTACACATATCGTTTAGGCTTTATAAAACAACTCTTTAAATAATTTCAACACCCGTTCAAATGAATTTGCGGACTTGCTTATTCATTGAAAATTCCAAGCATCATTAAGGCTGCAATCTGCCGAAGTAGCTCAGCTGGTAGAGCAACGCATTCGTAATGCGTAGGTCGTCGGTTCAAATCCGATCTTCGGCTCCAGTCTCCTACCACCAAAAAATTCCCATGCCTCACACAAGGGAACTTAATTTGATAAATGAAGCGCTTTTACTGCTGAGGTATCGGTAACACGCGGGGAATATTTGGAGCGGGCGCAGACATGGAGCCTACTCCCGAACCGCCCAAAATTACCACCCTCGAGACATCCAGCTTGGTCTTCTCCGCAGGCCATCAACGGCGTCTTATCATAAAAGGGTTGCCGGGGCATATCCTCAGGATCCATTTCAATCAAAATGGTACCCGTATTGTCTCTGAAATAGTAATAATCTCCGCGGAGATACGAGATGATGTTGCCACGCAAAGCGGCATGTACAGCCCGTCGATCCAGTGAACCCGCGTCTCTCAAGACTTGCGAGACCGTAGAAACCGGCAATTGCGACGAGGGACCCACAAATTGAGCAAAGGCACTGCATGCGATGAATAAAACAAGGGAGTTTAATATTTTTGTTCATATTATTTTAAAATAAACTCGCTACTTTTTATTGTCTCCAAGCAAGCAGGGACTAGACATGAGAAATGCCCAACTTTGGAAAAACAAAACTTGGTGAACCAGTAGATAATTTTGTCCTTAAAAATGACTCCGGGATGGAGGTGGAAATCAGCAGCTACGGCGGTATCATCACCCGCTTACTGGTGCCCGACTCCACAGGGCAGTTGGCAGATATTGTGCTCGGCTATGATTCCCTAGCCGCTTACGAGGCCGACACCGCCTTTCATGGCGCACTCATTGGACGCTATGGAAACCGCATCGCCGAAGGTCAGTTCACCCTTGGCGGTAAAAGCTATTCCCTTCCCCTCAACAGCACCACCCACGATATCGATTGCCACCTGCACGGCGGCCCTGACGGCTTTCATCAAAAAGTCTGGCAAGTCGAGCCCTTGAGCGAGGGTGGTTCCAGCGGACTCAAACTAAGCCTTCAAAGCCCCGATGGCGAGGCGGGTTACCCGGGCAATCTCGACGTCACCGTCCACTACTGGCTCACCCCCGAAAACGCGCTGAGGATTGAATACCAGGCAACGACGGATCAAGCCACACCTGTCAGCCTTACCAACCACTCCTACTTTAATCTACGCGGTGAAGGTTCCGGCAATATTTTGAATCATCGGCTTCAACTAAACGCCACGCACTTCACTCCGGTCACTCCCGGCATGATTACCAACGGCAAAATTGCCGAGACCGTGGGCACCCCTTTTGATTTCAATACCCCCATGGAGATTGGCGCTCGCATCGCACAAGCCCACGAGCAAATCCAACTTGCCGGTGGCTACGACCACAATTACGTCCTGCAAACCCAAGCAGGAAAACCCGCCTGCATTGCACGGGTTGAAGAACCAGAGAGCGGGCGCACCATGGAAGTATTCACCGATGCGCCGGGCGTGCAGTTCTATTCGGGTAATTTTCTGGATGGGAACACAACCGGAAAATCCGGCAAGCCCTACCATCAACGCAACGGCTTTTGCCTCGAAACCCAGCACTTCCCCGACGCGCCCAACCAGCCCAAATTCCCCTCCACGATCCTTGAACCCGGAGAGACATACACGACGACCACTACTTATAAATTTGGCACAATGTGACGCCACTATTTGCTATCGAGCGGCTGGTCATTTTAATTCACATAATGCAATCCAAAGCGCGACGCATCGAGGCTCACCAAAACGAATTTGATGGCAAAATATCCCATCAAATAACCTACGAATGGGGAAACAGTCGGCGTACCCTAAACACGAGCAACAAGTCCGAAAAGGGTGAAAGCCCGCCCCACGGGGCCGGCTCCTTCCATGACCCCGAGCATCATTTTGAACTTTTGGACCGCGTCGAGGCACTCCTGCGCGGCTCCTAATCTAAGCTTCACCCTTAGTCAGATTTGTAGCTATCCGATAAGCCGCCCTTGCACTCGAGATCAATGGCTGGGATAGCCAAAAGCACCCAAAATACACGAAAGGAGCACACACCAACCAACCCATGGTGGCATGCGCAAATGACTCACTGAATTCTATCAACATTCCAAGCCAATCCGCCGCAAAACGCTCCGTTAATTCAAAAAGGCTCAGGCTCAGCGGTTCTGCCCTAAAAATCCATTCACCCAAACGCAAAAACGGGTAAATCATAGCCAACTTTAAGGGCCCCGTAGAAAAATTTACCGCCAATACGACCGGCTTGTTGAGTCGCAAAAGATAAGCCGTGAAAGTATTCACTGGAGTTGAAAATCCCAAAATTGGAAAAACACTAATGGTAAGCGCCATTCCAATAGCACGCTGGCACTCACGATCTCCCAGACCTTGAGTCATTTGTTTCCCCAGCGTTTTCTTAAGTCGGTTCAGCACAGCTATAAATCTTCACTCACAACCGCTTCCTTACAAGGCGACCCCCTAAGAAACTTGGCAACTGGGACACCACGCCGTTGTCCGCGTTGCAACCACCCCACGCTCCAACTCCACTCCACATTTTGGACAATGCCCACCCGCTTTCCAGCGATGCCGAAAGAGCCAGTCCTTCGGTGGTGTGCGCTTCACATAATTTCCCGGACTAAAGCCTGCGTCCTCTGCGTATTGCCCGGCATTACCATCTGCAACATGTTTCATCGCGCCCCGGCAAACCATCCGACTCACCCGCCTTAATGCTGATGCATCGACCTCGCCCAACGGCGCTGCCGGATGCCGACCCATCCGCCAGCAAATCTCATCCGCCATCCAATTACCCACCCCGGGAAAAAACGCCTGATCTAACAAGACCGCCTTTAGGGCGCGCTTGCTCCGAAGGGCTAGCATCCCTTCCACATGCCGCAGGTTGAAAGCCTTCGACAATACCTCAAGCGGCAAGCCCGCCGCCGGATCCACCCCTTCATCATGCAAAAACAAACGCCCGAATTGACGGTAATCATTAAACGCCAGATTCCAGTCCTGCGTTTTCAAAACAAAATGATCGTGCTTGTGCGTGGACCCATCCATTCGGCCACGAGTCAGGCGACCCGTCATCCCCAGATGGAGTTCAAGCCATCGAACCGTCCCCGCTGCACCGCCGCTGAATTCAAAAAACATTCGTTTCCCGTGCGTCCGACTGCCTAAAAGAGACGCCCCTTTCAAACCGCGCTTCAAACGCGCCAAACTACAATCACGATAAATACGTGTCTTCGCATGCCCTGACATCCCGGTGAGTGCGAGGCCCTCCGCCACCGACCACACCCGACGCGATAATTCAACTTCAGCTAATTCCGGCATCCCTATCCGCTAGAGCTTCCGTTTCACGTATGCAATCAACTGTTTCACCAGTGGTATGCGTTTGTAAACGATATCTGTCGGGTCCCAGTAGTCCTGATGAAAGATAACCTGCCCCTCGCTGTTGAAACGAAAATGCGATACCCCCATCGATTCTTCCCAGGTGCCCGGCGGTGTCTTCTTGAAATCAATCGCCATTGTCCAATCCACATAAAACTCTCCACCACTGCGGATCACGCGATTAAAAACAAAACGCACCCCACTAACCGGTTCTAAACCATGTAACAAATAATCCCGCACCGCCTCCGCGCTGTCCAATTGCTTGAAAGCATCACGAAAATAAATCTGCTCCGCATACACCCGTGTGACATTCGCCTCGAGATTAGCGTACGTGTAATCCGTAAATAAATTTTCCAGGGCACCCAACATTGCAGATTCTTCAGGAGAACCCGCCGCCGGCAGGTCAAAACGCGTAGGATCACTCTCCGCCAAGGCGGCACGGTAGCGGGCATCAGGAACGGTTTGAGTGTGCATCGGTTCTTTTTGGGAGCAACCGGATACTAAAAGCGCAAGCATCAGGTAGAATATGAGGTTTAGTAGCTTCAACATGGACAATTACAAACTATCGCGCAGGATGATACTTCCTTACTGAGGACTCGAGCCCCACCCAACCAAATCCCTAACCCGCTACTCACCATGCCAAACACCGGCATTCAGCTCGCTGAAAAAGGCCTCCTGCCCGACTGCCTCATCCGCTTCGGTATTCGTCAACGCCTGCGCTGCAAACTCCGCCAACTCCAGATCGAGCCCCGCTCGCCCGAGTCCTGGATCGAGCGCCTTGCCTCCACCCCGCTCGCCACCGAAACCGCCGCTGCCAACGAACAACACTACGAAGTCCCTACCGATTATTTCCTGCAGGCCCTCGGCCCCCACCTCAAATACAGTTCTGCTTATTGGAACGAAGACTGCCATTCTTTAGAGCAAGCTGAAGTCGACATGCTCACCCTTACCTGCGAACGTGCCGAACTCCGCGACGGGCAGGACATCCTCGAACTCGGATGCGGTTGGGGTTCGCTCAGCCTCTTCATGGCCGCCCGTTATCCCAACGCACGCATTACCACCGTTTCCAATTCCAATACCCAGCGTCTTCACATCGAGGAACAGGCCCGCCGGCGCGGACTCCCCAACCTCAAGGTCATCACCTGCGACATCAACCACTTCCAACCCGAGCAACAATTCGACCGCCTCGTCTCCGTTGAAATGTTCGAACACGTCCGCAACCATCGCCAACTCTTCGGTCAAATCGCCACCTGGCTCAAGCCGGGCGCCAAAGTCTTTATCCATATTTTCGCCCACCAAACCCACGCCTTCCTATACGAAGCCGAAAGCGATGACGACTGGATGGCGCGCTACTTCTTCACCGGCGGCATCATGCCCGCTGCGGACCTCCTCCCCCTTGCCGCCCGCGATTCCTTCGATGAAGAACAACGCTGGAACGTCAACGGACGCCACTACCAAAAAACCCTCGATGCCTGGCTCGCCCTTCACGACGCCAAACGCGATACCGTCATGGAAACCCTACGGCCCTGCTACGGCCCTGAAACCGAACGCTGGTTTCACCGCTGGCGCCTCTTCTACCTCGCCTGCTCTGAACTCTTTGGTTACAACAAAGGCGAAGAATGGAGCGTCATGCATTACCGCTTTGCTCTGAAACCCAAAGCATGAACCCCGCACCCAAAAAACAACGCATCGCCGTCGTTGGCAGTGGCGTCGCCGGTTCCACCACCGCATGGCTCCTCAGTCGCCAACACGAGGTGCATCTCTTTGAGAAAAACGAAACCCTCGGCGGACACACCCGCACCCTGACCCTCAGCGACGGCCCCGACTCGGGCACCCCCGTCGACACGGGCTACATTGTGATGAATCATCGCAACTACCCCCACTTCACCGAGGTCCTCCGCCAACTGAAAGTCGAGCTCGCCGACAGCACCATGTCCTTCAGTTACTACGACCGCGTAAACCATTACGGCTATTGCGGAAAGGGCATCCGCGGCCTCTTCCCCAATCCCAGTTACCTTGCCAAACCCCGACACCTCGCCCTCCTGCGCGACCTCTGGCGTTTTGCCCGCATCGGCTACGCCGACTTGCAATCCGGATTCCTCGAGGGCAAAACCCTCCACACCTATTGTCTGGAGCGCAATTTCAGCGAGAGCTTCTGCGAACGCTACCTCTACCCCATGGGAGCCGCCATCTGGTCCTCACCCGTAGCCCAGCTCCGCAAATTCCCCGCCCAGCCCTACCTTCATTTTCTTGAAAACCACGGCCTCCTCCGCTTGCACAACCGCCCCCAGTGGAAATACATCCCTGGCGGCTCCCGCACCTACATCGAACGCATGCGCGAAGCCCTGCCCCATTCACCCCGGACCAGCGCCCCCGTCCAACGCATCGCCCGCAACGAGCAAAACTCCGTTTCCCTACGCTTCGCCGATGGCTCCCAACAAGAATTTGACCAGGCCGTCATCGCCACCCATGCCGACCAAGCCCTCGCACTCCTCCAAAACCCCACCCCGGAGGAAACCCGTTGCCTCAGCCCATGGCGTTATCAGGACAACACCGTAACCCTTCACACCGACCCCGCCCAACTTCCAAAAAACAAAAAACTCTGGTCCGCCTGGAATTTTGTTCGCTCCCCCGGCGATGTAGACACCCGCCCCGTCGCCGTCACCTACCACATGAATCAACTCCAGCGCATCCCTGGCGAAACCCCCTACCTCGTGACCCTCAATCAAGACGGCTCCATCAATCCGGATAAAATTATTAACGCCACCACGCTCGCCCACCCCCTCTACGATTTTGATTCCCTCGCCACCCAACCCGGACTCGCCGCCATGAACGGCAAAGACCGCCTCTGGTTTTGCGGCAGTTATTTCGGCTACGGTTTCCACGAAGACGCCGTCCGCTCCGCCATCGAAGTCGCCCGCCAACTCGGCATCCCATGGAAGCCATAAACTCCAAAATTTTCCGCGGAAAAGTTTACCACGAACGCCTAACCCCACGGCGGCATGCCTTCACCTACCCCGCTACCTTCTTTGCTTTCGACCTCGCCGAACTCCCCGCCCTCGCCAAAAATTCCCTCCTCTTGGGTCACAACAACTTCCGGCCGCTCAGCCTGCATGACGCCGACTATCTCCACGGACAGCACATCCCCATCACCGAACAACTCGATTCCTTCCTGCCACCCGCTAGCCAAGGCGAGTCCACCTACCTCATCACCTCCCCCCGTTACCTCGGCCTCGCCTTCAATCCCGTAAACTTCCACTTCCGCATGGACGGCACCCAGCTCCGCGCCGCCGTCGCAGAAGTCAACAACACCTTCAACGACAGACACGTCTACCCGCTGAACGAACTCGAAAACCCCGCCCCCAACCAATGGCAGGCGCAGCATGACAAACAATTCCACGTCTCCCCCTTCAATAATATGGAGGGACACTACCGGTTCACTTTTGGAATCCATCCCGACGCCCTCGACCTGCGCGTCGACCTTCATCGCGAAGGTCAGTGCGTCATGAAAACCGCCCTCTACGGACAGGGGCACCCCATCACCCCCGGCAACCTCTGGAAATACGCCCTCCTACATCCCGCCGACACTGCCCTCAACAGTTTCCCCCGCATCCTCTGGCAAGCCGCAAAACTCGCCTACCGCAAAAAATTAACGGTGTATCGACGCCCCGTTCCCGAACATCCCAACACTCTTCACCGCCACGAGGATAGAAAAAAACCGCCCACTTGCTAACTCCCGCAAGGAAAGTAACCCATACTCCAAGCCATAGCATGTGTGGCAGTGAAGCCGTTAAAAGAGTATGAAAGTGGGAAGGCGGGAAAGTTGTGTGGGTAGTTTCCTCCGCAACTCTGAGTTTATATTATTAACGCGGAGGAGGGGAGGATCCGAGTAGGCTCACGCATTCGCGTGATTCGTAGTTTCTTATCATCTGCCCTGAGGCCAGCTTAGCTGGCGACCGCTAATGGGCGCTTATTTTCACTGATGCTAAATTCATAATTAGTGTCCATGAGCGAAGATTAGTGGTCTCCGGCTCTGCCGGAAAAGCAGACCAATTGCATTGAGTCTTCGCGGGCATATTCCGGGGTTCGCGTCAAAGCAGGTTTTAAAAAGCTTACCATCAACCCTACCCATATGCCTGAGAAAGTGCCGGGCGCCCCACCCTTGTGAGGGGTGGGTGCACGGAAATCTCAACTAATAACGGTAGTGGTCGGACTTGTAGGGCCCTTCGGTTTTCACGCCGATGTAGTCTGCCTGATCCGTGGAAAGCTGCGTGAGCTTACAACCGATTTTTTCGAGGTGCAAACGAGCAACTTCCTCGTCGATGTGCTTCGGTAGAATATAGACTCCGGGAGTATATTTCTCAACCTGCTTCCAAAGTTCAATCTGCGCGAGCGCCTGATTGGTGAAACTATTGGACATCACAAACGAGGGGTGACCTGTCGCGCAACCGAGGTTCACGAGGCGACCCTTCGCAAGGAGGTAAATGCTGCGTCCATCCTCAAAGGTGTATTTATCCACTGCCCCTTCATGGTCCGGCTTGATTTCCTCAACCTCAACTCCGGGAGAGTCGTTGAGTTTATCGACTTCGATTTCGTTGTCGAAGTGACCGATGTTACAGACGATAGCTTGATCCTTCATCTTCGACATGTGGTCGGCGGTAATAATGCTGTAGTTACCGGTGGTCGTGACGTAGATATCGCCCCAACCGAGGGTGTCCTCGACG
>CBFHXZ010000015.1:0-26421 GCA_965659965.1 Coraliomargaritaceae bacterium | reverse complement strand
GATGAAGTGGATATTGAGGACACCGTCATGGTCAGCCCACCGGAAGCCCGCCGCATCCCATTCTTTACCAGGGAACAACACGAAAAAGAAATCTAAGCCCATGCCCGCTGCAGACCCGATTCAGCACTTTGATTACCTCGTCATTGGCGGCGGAAGCGGCGGTTACGCCGCCGCCCGTACCGCCCGCGAAACCTGCCAACGCGTCGCCATCATCGACGCCGCCCCTGAACTCGGGGGCCTCTGCATCCTTCGGGGTTGCATGCCCTCCAAGACCCTCCTCTATTCCGCCGAAGTCCTTCACCTCGCCCACCAGGCTGAAAAATTCGGCCTAAAAATTCCCCGAGCCCAAGCTGAGGGCTCCGCCCTCCAACAACGTAAACAAACACTTATCCGCGAATTCGCCGAATACCGGCAGGAACAACTTCAAAGCGACCGCTTTACCCTCTACCGCCAAAGCGCACGCTTCCTCGACCCCGACACCATCGCACTCGAAGACGGCACCCGCCTCACCGCCGATCACATCCTAATCGCCACCGGTTCCACCGTCGCTACCCCGCCCATCCCCGGCCTCGCAGAAACCCCCATCTGGACCAGCGACGACGTCCTCGATCTCGACCATATCCCGAAATCCATCATCGTGCTCGGCGGCGGGATTGTTGCCTGTGAACTCGCACAATTCCTCAACCGCATCGGTTCACGGGTCATCCAAATCCAACGCAGCCCCCGCCTCCTCAAAGCATTCCCAACGGAAGCCTCCAATACCCTCGCCCGCGCCTTTACCGATGCCGGGATCGAACTCTATACCAATACCCAAATCCAATCCATCACCCACGGAGCCGGCACCTTTACCGTAAGCTTTACCCACCACGGTGAGACCCGAACCGTACAAGCGCTCCATTGCCTTAACGCCCTCGGTCGCCGCCCCAACACCGACCGACTCGACCTTACCGCCGCCGGAATCGAAACCCAACCCTCCGGGCATATCGCCTGCTATGCTCACCAACGCACCCGCAACCCCCGCGTCTACGCCTGCGGCGACGTCGCTGGCCCACACGAAATCGTTCATACCGCCATCCTCCAGGGCGAATGCGCCGCCCGCCATGCCACCGGACGTCGCGCCAGGCCCGTAAACTATGACCACCTCGTCACCGTCGTCTTCACCGATCCCCAAATCGCAACTGTCGGACTCAACGAGTCACAACTCAAAGCGCGCAACATCGACTACCTCAGCGCTGACTACCCCTTCGACGACCACGGAAAATCCATCCTCATGGAAGCCAAATACGGCTACGTCAAAGTCTATGCCGCCCCTGACGGAACCGTCCTCGGTGCCGAATGCGTAAGCAAAGACGCCGGCGAACTCATCCACGCCCTTGCCGTCGCCGTCACCCTAGGCGCGAAAATTAACGACCTCCTCCAGGTGCATTGGTATCACCCCACCCTTTCAGAAATCTGGACCTACCCCCTCGAAGACATACAAGAGGCACTTGCTGAGTTGGAGGGTTAAGAGGTGGGAAGGTGCGCAAGTGGGAAGGTAATTGGTAGTTGAAAGTTAGATGTTCGAAGATCGAAGTTTTCGTGCTTCCTTGTCTTTCTAACCACGAAAGGCACCAAAAGCACGAACAGCTTGGCTTGATTGCTTAAACATGGAAGCGACACTCTTGTCGCTTTGCAACCAACAGTAAAGCGGCAGGATTGCCGCTTCCACTAAACTCAATCCGTCTTATTCGCGCTATTCGTAGTTTAAAAAGCACCCGCGTATATAAGCGGTCGCTGGCTATACCGGCTCAGTGCCGCAGCTAGGAAAGCCCCACTCACCAATTTCCGCGCTCGCCTTTTTTCAAACTACGCGCCACCGCTACCAATAATTGCACCGTATGCTCCACATCCGCAAGATCCACCATCTCGCTCGGGGTGTGCATATAGCGCAGGGGAATGGAAAGCAGACCCGTCGCGATCCCTGCCTGCGCTACCTGTATGGCTCGGGCGTCCGTTCCGGTCGGGCGTGAATCCGCCTCAATCTGATACGGGATCTTCGCCTTTTGCGCAACCTGCACAATGCGCTCGAATATTACGGGATTGATGTTCGGCCCGCGACACACGATCGGGCCACCACCCATTTTAAAAGCTCCGTATTTTCGTTGGTCGCAATCCGGCGAGTCCGTCGCGTGACCCACATCCACCGCAATCGCGAAATCAGGATTCTCGGAATATGCAGCGGTGATGGCACCGCGGGTACCGATTTCCTCCTGCGTGGTGGCCGCCGCAGTCACCCGCGCCGCGAGCTTGCCTTTCCCGGTCGCCAATCGCCGCACCGCTTCCAGCACAGCGTACACACCCGCCTTGTCATCAAAAGCACGCGCCACGCCTACGCTTCCGCGCAACAATTCAAACCCCTGATCGTATACCCCAGCATCCCCGATGCGTACCAAAGCCTCCGCTTCCTCCTTCGAACCGACCCCCAGATCAATCCAAATCTGATGCGTCTCGGGCACTTTTTTACGGTCTTCCGCGCTCATGAGATGGATCGCACGTTTACCGGTCACCCCTTTCACAATCCCATTCGCAGTGAGGATCGAGACCCGGCGTCCGGAAATCATGCTCCGGTCATGCCCGCCCAGGGTGTCGAAATACACAAAGCCCTTGCTGTCGATGTAGGTGATGATGAGCCCGAGTTCATCCATGTGCCCCGCGAACAGAACCGAGGGATCCCCTTCCGTATTAACAGTAGCAAAACGATTCCCCATGGTATCTTTTCGGTAAGCGTCCACCACCGGCTCGATGGCGGCATCCACCACCGCCTGCGCCTCATATTCATGTCCCGTCGGCGAGCGTGCCTCGAGAAGATCAATCAGGAATTGCGGCGCTTGGTAGGGCTTGGCTTTTTTTGTAGGCGCAGAGCGGGGAGTCTTTTTCTTGGTCATAACCTAACTCTTAGTAGAATTACCGTAAATTGCACGTATTTTTCAAAGAAGAAACCAAGCATCATGGAATCCCGTTCCGTGTAGTGGTGAGTCCGCTTACACCCGCAGGAACAAGAACCCGGCCCACTGCTCTGAATCCGGCAGAGCCGGAAACCGCTCTTTTTCACTAATGCCTGCTTATGATCGCTTGTTCATTAAAGACTGAAAGTTGAATGACTTTTTCCTGCGGCTAATACACTCCCACCATCATACCTTGGCTCCTCTGCGTTTCATCCACCAAGCTGCGCCTTACGTGTTGTTCATGGTTCCACCTCTTCCTTTTAACCACGAAAGGCACCAAGAACACGAAACCGTCAGGTTGGATCTCAAAAATTCAGTTTTCAACCTTCGGTGTTCGGTGTTCAATGTTCAACTCCTCGGTGCCCACAGTGCCTTTGCGGTGAACTTAGTCCCAAGTCCTGCGCTTAGGAACCCGCCCTTAAACGGAAAACACTTACGGAATGTGGAGGGAGTTGCAGGCATAGTGAATGCGGGCGACCGTCCCATTCAATGGGCTCGGTTTCTACGCCGCCGCAATTTCCAAAACCGAGTCCACCGTATTCCTTGGCGTCGGAATTAAAAATTTCCTCCCAGTAACCGGCTTGTGGCACGCCCACACGGAAACCCTCGCGCAGGACGGGGGTAAAGTTTCCGACAACTGCGAACAAACCGGTTTCGGTGCGTCGGAGAAAGGAAAGTGTGCTGTTATCACCGTCGGTACAGTTGATCCATTCAAAGGCGGTGGAATCGGCATCGGCGGCGGCGAGGCCGGGGGTTTCGCGGTAGAGGCGGTTGAGGTCGCGGACAACAGATTGGATTCCCTTGTGGTCGGGGTATTGCAGGAGGTGCCAGTCAAGGCTTCGGGCGTAGGCCCACTCGGAGGATTGCCCGAAATCACAGCCCATAAAGAGGGTCTTTTTTCCGGGCCAGAGCCACATGAGGCCGTAGAGGCAGCGCAATTGGCGGGCTTTGTTGGAGATCGGCTCGCCGGGCATTTTGTAGAGCATGGAACCTTTGCCGTGGACGACCTCGTCATGGGAGAAAACCTGGGTGAAGTGCTCGCTGTATTGATAGAGCATTCCAAAGGAAAGTTGGTGATGGGCGTATTTCCGGTGGATGGGATCTTTTTGCATGTATTCGAGGGTGTCATGCATCCAGCCCATGTTCCATTTCAGGTCGAAGCCGAGTCCGCCATCAGCAGTGGGGGCGGTCACGCCGGGAAAGGAGGTTGATTCCTCGGCAATCATGAGGGTCCCGGGATAGGCCTCGTGAACAGCGTCGTTGACGGTGCGCAGGAAGTCTATCGCCTCAAGGTTCTCGCGCCCGCCGTAGCGGTTGGGGATCCATTCACCCTCCTCGCGGGAATAATCGAGATAAAGCACGGACGCCACCGCGTCCACCCGCAGGCCGTCAATATGGTAGCGTTCGCACCAGGCGAGGGCGCTGGAAATAAGGAAGGAACGCACCTCGCTACGCCCATAGTTGAAGATGAAGGTGCCCCAGTCTTGATGGAAGCCCTGACGCGGGTCGGCGTGTTCGTAGAGAGCGGTACCATCGAATTGCCCAAGAGCGAAACTATCGGTGGGGAAATGCGCGGGGACCCAGTCCATGATCACGCCGAGCCCGTTTTGGTGGAGGGTATCGACGAGGAACATGAAATCCTGCGGCGTACCAAAGCGATGAGTGGGCGCAAAAAATCCGGTGACCTGATAACCCCATGAGCCATCGAAGGGGTGCTCCGCGAGGGGCATGAACTCAACATGGGTATAGTGCATGTCCTTGAGATAGGCAACTAGTTCAGTGGCAAGTTCACGGTAATTGAGTGGCCGGTTGGCGTCTTCGACCACCGCGCGCCATGAACCAAGGTGCACTTCGTATATACTAAGGGCTTCCTTTTTCCAATCGGTGGTGGCGCGGCGGGCGGTCCATGCCTGATCGTTCCATTGGTAATCCGAAAGGTCGCTGACGATGGAAGCATTGTGCGGCGGAGCTTCGAAGGCGGTGCCGTAGGGATCGGTCTTCAAATGCGGGTAGCCCTGATGGGTGCCGATTTCAAATTTGTATTTCGCGCCAATTACCAGCCCGGGAATAAAAAGCTCCCATATCCCGGAGGCCCCGAGGCTACGCATGGAATGGTAACGTCCATCCCATTGGTTAAAATCACCAACGACGGAAACGCGACTCGCATTGGGAGCCCACACAGAAAAGGCGACTCCGGGAACGTCGTCCATTTCACGTGGATGCGCACCGAGTTTGTGGTGCGCCAGTGGGTCGTGCCCGCTACAAAAATAATAGACATCCTCCTCGCTGAGGCTGGGTAGGAAACGATAGGGGTCGTGAAATTGACGGATCTCACCTTTCTTTTCTTCGGCACGAAGGCGGTAAGGGAAGACCTCGGCCCGTTCCTCAATGACGCCCTCAAAAAGCCCGTCCTCGCTCAGGCGCTCAAGGGGGTAGCGCTTTTCCGGATTTTTGAGGTCAACCACCTCACAAGCTTCAACGCCCTGCAAATAAGCCCGCACCACTAGTAAATCCGCCTCGCCTTTTTTGGGCTTCAGGGGGTGCATTCCCAGAAGGGTATGGGGTGTCCCGCACTGGGTGCGCGTAATTGATTCGTATTCGGATTGGCTTAATATCACCTGTGCATGTAAAACCCTAGCGCGAGTTCTGGCAAGTTTCATAAGCTTTACCCGCCGCTTTAAGCCTTCACCAAACAAAAAGGCTTGTGCGGTCAATTGCCCCATCCATAGTTCAAGGCGTGTACGTCAAAAAGAGGTCAATCTTACTACTCACCAGCTTGCCGGCTGCGCTCTTCGCAACCCTGCCCGAGTTGAGCTCCATCGACCCCATTGAATACGATGAGGCGGCGCAACGATTGGTAGCTCGCGGTGATGCCCGCCTCAAGGTGGAGACCACCGAAGTGCGCGCCGACACCATTACCTACTATCAAGAATACGGCCTCGCGGATGCACTCGGTGACGCCGCCATCATGCGCGAAGGTTATCGCATGGTGGGTGAACGCATTAATTTCGATGCCAACGAAGACATCTTTTCGATACAGGCTCCGCGCACTGGCGCCTGGCCGCTCTACGTCGAAGGCCTTGATGCCGGGGGCACTATTGAAGATATGTCCCTTGAAAATCCCAAGGTCTACTATACCGACCCGGGGTTCTTAACACCCAACATAAAAGCCCGCAACCTCCGCTTTAAAGAAGTAGACGAAAGAAAAAGTCTCCAGATCAAGGGCGCAATCTTACGCATCGGCCCCGTTCCCTTCTTCTACCTCCCAAGCTATACCTATTATTTGACGGAATCCCCCTTCTATTTCGACTTCGATGCGGGCAGTGACAGCACTCTGGGCACCTACCTGCAAACCACCTCCCTTATTCCGATTACCCCCGCGCTGCGGCTCGGAGCCAACCTCGACCTTTACAGCAAACGCGGCACCCTCGCCGGTCCCGCCGTCCAATACGTTTACGATAGCGGTACCCAAAGCATGGTCGGTGCTTTCAGTTCCGGCTATATTGAAGACCGCGGCAAGACCGGTACCGACGTCAACGGCCGCGCCATCAGCACCAGCCGGGCTTATGCCGAGTGGCGACACCAGCACCAAATCGGTGAACGCGCCACCGTCGTCGCAAACCTCAGTTATCGCTCCGATTCAGCAGTCATGCGTGATTTCAACGAAGATAGCTTCAGGAGAAATCAACGGCCCGATAATTTTGTGGAAGCGGTTTACACCGGTGACAATTTTCTGCTCTCTGCATTCACCCGCTTTAATCTAGGTGACTTTGACCGGATTCAGGAACGCCTGCCGGAATTCCGGTTTGACTACCTCCCCACCGCGATTGGGGGTTTGGGAGCCTATCATTCCGGCTCGGCAACTTACGCTCACCTTCGAGAAGATCATAACAATGTCCCCAGTCCCGCCGATGGCACAACCTACCGCGCCTACGATCGCTTCGACCTAAGCTACCAAGTCATGCGCCCCGTTCGCCTCAAGAACTGGCTCACCTTTACGCCGCTCGCCTCCACCCGCGTCAGTCACTACATCAATCAGGAAACAAAATCCATCCCTGCGGTTAATCCCAAGGACAGTGCCAGCCTGACCCGTTACGCCCTCGGCTTTGACCTCTCCGCGCAAGCTCAGGCGACCTACGCCACCCGCAATGCCATTTGGGAAATCGAGGGCCTGCGACATACCCTGCGCCCCGTCCTAAAATACCGTTACCTCGGCGCGCCCAACAATAATGAGGCGATCCAAATCGAGCGCCAGGCATTCGACCTCAAACGACCCATTTTCGACCTCAACGAACTGCGCCATATCGATGACCTCGGAAAAGCCCACCTCGTCCGAATCGGTATGGAAAATGAATTTCAGACCCGCGCCAAGGGCTACGGTTCGCGCTCCCTCGCTGCTCTCAATTTTTATCAGGACATCCTCCTAGAACGCGAACAGGTAAAATACGACGGCACGCGCCCAGACACCCTGCACGCCACCTGGGTGGAACTGTTGATTCAGCCGGCTCCCTGGCTGAAATTCGACCTCGCGGCCCGTCTCGCCACTCAGGATATGTCATTGGAGGAATTGCGCACCCGCACCACCCTCATCAGCGGTGATGCCTGGAGCCTTCGCCTCTCCACCGACCTCCTCCTCAGCGACATCGATCAATTCCGCCTGGCATACATGCACCGCCTCAACGAAAACCAAAGCTTTATCGCCAACACCCGCTTCAATGCCGACACCGGAACCTTTGACTATACCAGTATCGGTCTCCATTCCAAACTCGGCTCCGCGTGGGAACTCCTTTACGAAATCACCCTTCGCGACGACCCCGTGCGCGAAAGCGAACTTCAGTTTACGGTCGGCCTGCGCTTAGTAGAACCTTAAAACCTATGGAAGAAGCCCTCGTCCCCAACAACGACCTTGCCGTTCGCCTGCCCGCCTTTGAAGGGCCGCTCGATTTATTGCTCTACCTCATCCGCAGAAATGAGGTCGATATTTACGACATCCCCATCGAGACCGTCACGCAGCAATACATCGATATCCTCGGTTCCATGGAGGAACTAGATCTCGAAGTCGCCGGTGAATTCTTCGTGATGGCCGCCACCCTCATGTATATCAAGAGCCGTCTCCTACTCCCAAAAAAAGATCAAGGCACCAACGAAGATGTAGAGGATGAATCCATCGACCCGCGCTGGGAACTGGTACAACAACTCCTCGAATACAAAAAATTCAAGGAGGCTGCCGCAGAGATCGAAGCACTCATCCTCAACAGTAACGAAAAAATTCCCCGCATCGGACCTCGCGATGCCCTCGAAGCAATCGAACGACCGCTTCAACCAGTCGACCGCATTGAGCTTTGGAACACCTTTAACCTCGTCCTGCGACGCCTTGCCGAGCGCATTACCGAAGGTGAAATACACGCCGAACAAGTCACCGTCGCCGACCGCATGGAATTTGTCCTTGCGCGCCTGCAGTCAAAAAAAGATTTTCTCTTTTCGGAACTCTTTGAAGCAAGCACCAGTCTCAATACTATCGTGGCGACCTTTCTTGCAGTCCTCGAACTCACCCGCCTCGGACACCTCCACATCCGTCAGGATCAAGCCTTTGCCGACATCCGTTGCGCCAGCGAGGAAGCTTGATATCCTAGGTTACTTTCGGTACATTTTTAATTGGGAATGAAGAACAAAGATCAACCTTCAAAGCAGCGCGCCTTCCTCATGGGTCTGGGTCTCGATAATGACGACGGACACAAACGCATCACCCGCGCGGAGCAGTTTTCCATTATCGGTGGTTCCGAGGCGACCCACAACCGCATGACCGAAACCGTCATCAAAACCTTCGAAACCCTCCACCGAAAGGGCAAGACCCTCGACACCGTGGACAAAGAAGAACTCTTCGATACCCTCCATAACAACGACCCCGATTCCGACAAGTGAGATTGACCCGCTTGACAGCCTCCTTACCGCATCTAAGTTTAGGTCATGACTAAATCCAAACAGAGCCCCGAAGCGATTACTCCCACTTTTCTCGTCGATGCCTTTTGCGCCGCAACCGCCATCACCTTTACTATTCTCCTGCTGCAGGATGCCTTACTATACATCTAACCCATCAAAAAACACCTATGTCCGATAAAATCACCGAACTCGATAGCTCTAACTTTGATTCCGCCGTCAGCGACGCCTCGGTCCCGGTAGTCGTGGATTTCTGGGCACCCTGGTGTGGCCCCTGCAAAGCGATTGCCCCCATCCTTGATGAACTGGCTGAAGAACTCGGCGATTCCGTTAAAATCTGCAAGGTCAACGTCGACAACAACAGCGACATCGCCGGGAAATTTGAAATCCGTGCCATTCCAACAATCCTTCTTTTCAAAGACGGACAAGTCGCGGAAAATATTGTGGGACTCGTCACCAAAGAAGACCTCAAAGCGAAGTTGGTCTAGGCGATCTGCCTACTGCTGTTTCAATTAAAACTTTAAGCGCCGCATCTCGTATCGAGACGCGGCGCTTTTTTGTTTGGCATGTTTTTTGAGTGTTGTTCGTTTAATGTTGGATGTTGAAAGTTCGATGCTCGAAGTTCTATCCATATTTCCACTCCAGCTTTGAGGTAATGTCTTGATTTTTCCACGAGAGACACGAACTTCCTTCATGTCTCTCGTGTTTTTCGTGGTTCCCCTTCGCGCCCTTTGCCTTCCTTAGCGGGTAATCAATCCCGCCGTCCACAGTTACCTTTTTTTAAGGGTAAGTTCGCGCACGAGGGCATGTTGGATGCCGTCAAAAGCACCATTCGTGAAAAAGACGACCACCGTGCCCTGCCAGTCAAGTTTTTGCCGCAGCGATTCCAGTAGTGCCTCATTTTCGCAATAGGCCTGCGCCTTGATACCCATTTGGTTGAGATCAGCCGCCATGCGAACGGTGTCGAGTCGATCCGCCTCCGCCATGCGCTCCGCCCGGTGAACCGCACCGAGGTAAACGGCGTCCGCGCCCGCAAGGGCTTTCGTAAAAGCTTCACCAAAGAGTGCCCGCGTAGCGGTATTACTACGCGGTTCAAAACAAACCACCAGTTCCCTCTCGGGGTAAGCAGCGCGCAAGGCTTCAATCGCTCCTGCCACCGCGGTGGGATGATGCGCGAAATCCTCAAGCACCGTCAGGGCGTCGCTCTCCAGCAATAAATCCTGCCGTCGTTGTACCCCGCTGAAGCCCGCCAGCGATTTCAGATCCATTACAGTTGGATCCTCATAGCTTTGTGCCAATGCCGCCGCCAGCGCCGCCATGGCAGCATTGCGGGCATTGAAGAGCCCGTGCAGCTTCCAGCTTACCCTTGTCCAGAGATTCCCCTGCCACTGCAAGTCGAAACAGGAACCCTCCGGACCATCCTCAAAACCCACCAGCCGCAGGTCATTTTCAGTACCCACGCCGACACGAATCACCCGCGTCCACTCCACCGGCATCAAGGCACCAAGATTTGCATCATCTCCATTAATCAACACTGCTCCGGACTTTGGAATCACCCGCAGAAAGTGCCGGAAACTCCGTTGCACATCCTCAAGGTCACGAAAAATATCAGCATGGTCAAACTCGAGATTGTTCAAAACCGCAATCTGAGGCCGATAGTGAATGAATTTGCTCCGTTTATCGAAGAAGGCGCTGTCGTATTCATCACCCTCAATAACAAAAGGCGCTGCCCCGCCCAAATGCGAACCGCCCTCCAAATCGCGAGGCACTCCACCTATCAGCCAACCGGGATCCGCACCCGCCCGCTCAAGCAGATACGCCGCTAAAGTCGCGGTGGTGGTCTTGCCGTGCGTACCCGCGATCACAACCGGCAAACGCCCGGGCAAAACCACCTCCTTCAATAACTGCGGCAGGGAAACATATGCCTGTTCACCACTTTCCAACAACCATTCCACTTCCTCGTTTCCACGGCTCATGGCATTTCCCACCACTACTGTATCAGGTTTCAAGCCCGATAAACGCTCGGCTGAAAATCCCTCAAAAACCTCGATCCCCGCATCGGATAAAATCGTCGACATCGGCGGGTACACCCCCGCATCGGATCCGCTGACCTGGTGACCCTGCGCCTTCAACAACAAGGCGGTGTTGCCCATCGCGGTTCCGCAGATTCCCATGAAATAAACATGCATCCCAACCAGTCCGTCCCCTTGCCCTTCAAAGCGCAAGCGGGAATTGCACCGATTCCGCATAAAAAGATACTTTACCCCCGTTCCATATTCACAAAAAATAAGCAGTTCATGGATGCCTCCCCGAAACTTAAAATCCTGATCGTTGGTTCCGGCGGTCGTGAACACGCCCTCCTTCAGAAATGTAGCCAGAGCCCGCTTGTCGATTCCGTCATCGCCGCCCCGGGTAACGGCGGTATCGCTGCCGAGGCCGCTTGCCACCCCGTACCCGCAGATGACGTGCCCACCCTCGTCGCCCTTGCGCAATCAGAGAACATCGACCTTGTGGTCGTCGGCCCGGAAGTTCCCTTGAGCCTCGGCTTGGTCGATGCCCTCGAAGCCGTCGGTATTCTTGCCTACGGCCCCCGCCACGATGGTGCTCAGCTCGAAGCCAGCAAAGTCTTTTGCAAGGATTTCTTCGCCCGTCATCAAATCCCCACCGCGGAATACGCCAGCTTTACCGAAGTCGAACCCGCCCTCACCTACCTGAAGGACCACCCGGCTCCCATCGTGGTCAAAGCCAGTGGTCTCGCCGCGGGGAAAGGCGTCATCATGGCGGAAACCCAGACAGAGGCCGAAGCCGCCGTACGCGATATGCTCGAAGGCGGTGCCTTTGGAAATAGCGGTGCGGAAATCGTGATTGAAGAAACCCTTTACGGCGAGGAAGCCTCCATCCACGCCATTGTTTCCGGTGAGGATTTCGTGTGCCTCCCCCCCAGTCAGGACCACAAACGCGCCGGCGAAGGCGATACCGGGCTCAACACCGGCGGCATGGGTGCCTACACGCCCACCAGTAAAATTGACGCTGAGCTACAGGCGCGCATTGAAACCGATGTTATCCAGCCAACCCTTGCCGGGCTCAAGGCGGACGGCATCAACTTTCGCGGCACGCTTTACGCAGGGCTCATGCTCACTGAAAACGGCCCCAAGGTGCTTGAATACAATGTTCGTTTTGGCGATCCAGAAACGCAAGTACTCCTACCCATGCTCGCTGACGATTTAGTTCCGCTCCTGCTCGCTTCCGCGAAAGGCGAAGCCCTGCCCTCCAGTGTGCGCTTTCATAAAGGAGCTGCCATTGTGGTGGTGCTTGCCGCCCGTGGTTACCCGAGTTCCTACCCGAAAGGTGACCCCATCGCATTCCCCGACTCAATAGCAGACGGCACTGCCATCGTCCATGCCGGTACTGCCCGTGACGAAGCCGGACAAATCACCACCAACGGCGGTCGTGTACTCGGCATAAGCGCACAGGCCCCCAGCCTTCGCGAAGCCGCGCAAAATGCCTACGCCCTCTGCGATCAGGTAAACTTTCAGGGCAAATACCTCCGTCGCGATATCGGGCACCGCGAGCTCAACCGTTAATTTCTTCTCATGGCTCCACCGCGCAATACCGTCATCGTCCTTTGCACCGGCAACATCTGCCGGAGCCCGATGGGGGAACGCCTCCTGCAAAATGCACTCGCTGCCGAAGCGGCACCCTTAAGCGAAATCAAGGTCGTCTCTGCGGGAGTTGCAGCATGGCACGGTGACCCTGCCTCCTCCAACGCCGTTGAGGCCCTCGCAAAAACCGGAATCGAAATGAAGCAGCATGCCAGTCAACCGCTCAGCGATTCGCTCCTCGAAAAAGCCTTTCTCGTACTGGGCATGACCCCTTCCCATTTGCACGCCCTGGAAGCCTATCCCAAAATAAAACCTGCCCATACCCATCTCTTCCGCGAATTCCTCGGGCCGGATTTTGAAAGCGAAATCCCCGACCCCTACGGGCAAAACCTTGAAGCATACCGCGCGTGCCTTGATTCCATGGCGGAGGCGATTCCCTCGATTCTGGATTTCCTAAAAAAGGAATATCCAGGCTAAGGTAAGTAGCACAAGAAGAGGTGCAGGCATACACAACTTGCCGCACCCGCCGCGAGATCATCCGCAACGCAACCGATGCCTCCGGGAAGGTTTTGCAGACGCGCGATTCCAAATGGCTTAAGTACGTCAAAAAAACGAAAAAGGGCGAAGCCTGCCAAAATAACCGGCCACCCGTGAAACTGCTCAATGGCACCGCCCATGCCGCCCAGCCCAAAAAAAACCAAAGGCACCGCCACAAATTCATCAAGCACGATCATGCCGGGATCACGCATTTGCAGACGCCGTTCTGCCGCATCACAAATACCCATTGCCCCGTAAGCCAAAAGTCCTGCCAGTAGGATGAATCCTAAAAAACTGACGTAATAAAAGAGGACCACGTAGAGCACCAAACCGGCGACACTGCCCCAAGTTCCCGGTGCACGACGCACCCGACCGACCGGACCGAGCGTCGCTAAACGGACCACCCATTCACCCGGAATGAAATGAGTCCAAAAAAAACTCTGCCGCAATCCGCTGCTCATGATTGCCGACCAGTGAAGAGCTCCCAGTATTTGCGCAGGTATAAGGCGCCTGAGTATACCGTCAAAATCGTTGCCACTACAAAACATGCCAGACCGAGTTTTGCCGCTGAGCAACCGAGCCAGACGAGCCCGAAATCAGCCTCGAGGGCATTGCCAAACAAAAGAAGCCCTACCGCCAAAATCTGCACAACGGTCTTCAGTTTTCCGGATTGCTCGGCCGCCAAAACGATCCCTGCATTTGCCGCTACCAGCCGCAAGCCCGTTATTAAAAATTCACGGCTCAGGATTAATAAAAGACAAGGCAAGCCCCAGGAAACCGGAATCAAACCCATCGCCAACAAGCTTATCATGAGACCCAGCATAAAAATCTTATCCGTCAAAGCATCCATTAACTTTCCAAAATCCGAAATCATGCCCTGCTTTCGCGCCATGTAACCATCCAGCCAATCCGTCAGACCCCCCAACACAAAACAAAGCCATGCCAGCATCGCCGCACCCGTCAGGGGCAGGTGCAAGAGACCCACGATTACAAAAACCATTGGGACCCGCGAAAGGGTAAGCATGTTTGGAAGACTCACAGCACTAAGTTGTCGCGCCTCATCCACAAGGGCTAGCACAAAATCAACCACACAGACCCAACGAATGAGAGAAAGCAAACCACGTATAGAACCCATTCTCACTAATGAAACCAGCACATGTGATATCGTGGAAACGACAAAATCTGTCGCTTTCCGTCCGGCAGAGCCAGAAACCGCTCACCTTCACGGATGCACGCTTATAATGGACGGTTTATTATTTTTTCGTTGAGGCTTAAAAGTTGAATGACCGTTTCTTGCAGCTAATCCACTCCACTCCTTCATACCTTTGCTCCTCTGTGTTTAATCCACCACTCCCCGCCCTTCGTGTTTCACCTTTCAGCCCGCCCGCATGCCGTATTCCAACTGGTGTTCGACTATTCATTCGACAAAAGCGCTACTTTAGACTCAATCTCTATGGTTCATGAGAACCGCTATCTACCCAGGCACTTTTGACCCCGTCACCAATGGGCATCTGGATGTCATTCGCCGCGCTGGCCGCATCTTTGACAAGGTCGTTGTCGCCCTTGCCCGCAACGCCAGCAAAGAACCCACTTTCTCGGAAGCCGAACGCATCGAACTCATTCGCGGCAACCTTAAAGAGAACGAAGCGGTTGAAGTCCTAGCATTTGATGGTCTCATCGTCGACCTCGCCGAACAACTCGATGCGGTCGCCCTCATCCGCGGCCTGCGAGCGGTCTCCGACTTCGAATACGAGTTTCAGATGGCGCAAATGAACCGCCACCTCGACGAAAAAATTGAGACTATTTTTCTGATGCCCAACGAGGACTATTTCTTTACCAGTTCCCACCTCATCAAAAACGTCTTTCAATTTACTGACCGCGAGCGCCACCTCATCCCCGCAAATGTTCACGCCGCCCTCAGTCGCAAATACGGGCATTCCGAATAATGGATTCAAAAGCCCCCAACCCAACCGCGCTCGCAGGTGCGCGGACCCTTCAGCTTGTCTTCTTGACCCTCTTCTTGGATCTGGTCGGATTTTCCATAATCTTCCCACTATTTCCAGCAATGCTGGACTACTACCTCCCGCAGGGGGGTGGCGCAGATAGCCTACTGGGAGCCTGTCTCGCGCCGCTTGCAGCTTGGGCGGAAGCCAGCGGTTCCGCTGACCCCCGCTTCCTCACCGCTGTTCTCTTTGGCGGTGCGCTCGGTTCCCTATACTCCATTCTGCAGTTTATCTTTGCTCCCATTTGGGGCGTCTACTCCGATCGCGTCGGTCGCCGCCGTGTGCTCTTGATAACAATTGCTGGTCTTGCTTTGAGTTATGGCGCCTGGGCGCTCGCGGCGAACTTTTGGCTCCTCGTGCTCGCGCGGGTGTTGGGTGGCATCATGGGCGGTAACCTTTCCGTTGCGACCGCCGCGGTGGCAGACATTACCACCAAAGAAAAACGTGCCGCCGGCATGGCAGTGGTTGGCGTCGCCTTCGGACTCGGCTTTATTGTCGGTCCTGCGATCGGGGGGTTCTGTGTCGCCATCGACCTCACTCAAGCATTCCCCGCTCTCGCGAAGATCGGCATCAATCCCTTCTCCACCCCCGCCTTGGTCGCTTGCGCCCTTTCCCTTCTCAACCTTTTCTGGGTGGCGCGTGCCTTTCCTGAGACCCTTCCGCCGGAAAGACGGCAAGCCCATCCGCCAACGTTCATGCATCTGCCCACCCCCGGAAGTGGCGCCCGCACGACCAGTTTAGTTTATCTCCTCTTCATGCTCTCCTTCAGCGGGATGGAATTTACCCTCACTTTCCTTGCCGTTGAACGCTTTGCCTTTACCCCACTTCAAAACGGCGGGCTCTTTGTCTTTGTCGGGTTCATCATGATCCTCGTGCAAGGTGGGCTCGTTCGCCGCCTCTCCGGAAAAGTCCGCGAAAAATCCCTTGCCCTCGCCGGTCTTGCCAGTGGAGTGCTCGCCTTCGCCACCCTTGCCTACGCTCCGGGGCTTGCCCTTTTCTTTGCCGCGCTCGCGGTAATGGCATTTTCCATAGGCCTCGTTTCCCCCAGCCTCAGCGCCCTCATTTCCCTTTACGCAGCTGAAAGCGATCAAGGCCGCGCCATCGGCGCTTTTCGTTCTGCCGGTTCCCTTGCTCGCGCCATTGGCCCCCTCCTCGCCGCCGTCCTCTATTTTAAATACGGCTCGCAAAGCGCTTACTTGTTCGGTGGCTTACTCATCATACTACCGCTTACGCTCGCCCTGCGACTCACACCACCCGCTTCGCCTAAAGCCTGATTTGACCCCTGTCCGCGAATCCTTTTCATTATTAGCCATGGATTCAACTCGCGCCTGCAAAAGCCTTTCGGATCTCGTCGCCCTCAAAGCAGCCGGCACGTCTATTTCCGCGCTGACCTGTTACGATTATCCCAGCGCCCGCATCCAGGATGAAGCCGGTCTTGACATCATTTTCGTAGGGGACTCCGCTGCCACCAACGTTCTGGGTCACGCCCATCAAAACGACCTCACCGTCGAGGAACTCCGCGTTCTCGTGCGCGCGGTAAACCGCGGCATTGAACAAGCTTACCTGCTCGTTGATCTTCCCCACTGCGCCTGCCAAACGACCGCATTGATGCGATCTGCCGCCAGTCAGTTCGCGGCAGACGGAGCCAATGGCTTAAAATTTGAAGGCTACCACCCCAACGCCGTCCGGGAACTGAGCGCCGACGGACTCGAAGTCTGGACCCACCTCGGCTACCTCCCGCAATACCATGCCCAACCCGGCCGCGTCGCCAACGATCCTGAGTCTGCGGAAACTTTATTCAAGCAGGCACTCGAACTTGAAGCCGCCGGGGCGGCGGGACTGATCCTAGAACTGGTCCCAAGCGAACTTGCCCAGAAAGTTTCCGAGGCAACGCGCTTTCCCGTTATCGGCATCGGTGCCGGCACGCACACCGATGGACAAGTACAAGTGTGGCACGATCTTGTGGGACTCAGCGAAAAAGAATTCCGCCATGCCGCACGGCTAGCGGAAAGCCGCACCCTTCAAGCTGAGGCGGTTCATGCCTATCTCAGGAAAGTCGCCCAACGAGAAATTCCAGATAGTTAATTAGGGCAAGAAATCAACCAGCCCTGAAAGCAACGAGGTTATCCCCTTCTCGTCCGACGGGCGGCACAGCGCTTTTTTCGTTTACGCCGCCGTTTATGTTTCTGCTCGCGCCGCGCTCCCAAGTCGAAGCGCATATTGTCCAAATACGCATTCGAATATAACAGAAATAACACCAGCAATAAGCCTAATATCACAAGGATGCCTATTGCGAGGTATGTGATCAGGGTATGCATCATAGCGTTCCTATTTTATTTATATTGTATTTTATATGTCCATTTTTTAATGAACTATTTTATTTATAAATAAATTTTTTAAACTCAATTCCCCCTCTTGGGGCACATTAGTAAAGTCCATTTTGGAAACAGCTTGCGCGCGTCCGTGCTTGCCACCGACCGCTCGCCCGACATAAGCGTATGCTATGGAGTATACCCTTGTAGTATTGGCGGCAGGTATGGGGAGTCGTTACGGCGGCTTGAAGCAATTGGACCCAATGGGGCCCGGTGGTGCAACGGTCTTGGACTATTCCGTGTATGACGCCTTGCACGGCGGTTTCGGCAAAGTGGTTTTTGTGATTCGGGAAGACTTCGCAGACGCATTCAAAGCCTCGGTGGGGTCAAAATTTGAGGAACGAATGGAAGTCGCTTACGCCTATCAGGATTTATCGGATTTGCCTGAGGGATACGCTCTTCCCGATGGACGCGAAAAGCCCTGGGGAACAGCGCATGCCGTGCGCGCAGCACGCGCAGCGGTGGATGGACCCTTCGCCGTGATTAATGCCGATGATTTTTACGGCGCAGAGGCCTACGTACGAATGGTTGCCTACTTTGAATCCAGCGCGGAGGAACCGGAATTACGCAGCGCGCTGGTGGCATACCCACTCGAGCGCACCCTCTCTGAACACGGCACGGTGAACCGCGGTTTATGCACGTTAGAAAGGGGTTGCCTGAAAACGGTGGAGGAACACGAATCGATTGCGCGGCGACCCGACGGGGTAATCGAGGGGCGTAATCTCGCTGGAGCTACGGTCACACTTGCGGCGAAAGCACCGGTATCGATGAATTTTTGGGGGTTTACGCCCGCGTTCTTTAGCAGCCTCGAGGCGGCCTTTGAATCTTTTCTTGAGGCACACGGTACGGAACCCAAAGCAGAATGTTATCTACCCAGCGTGGTGGATCAATTAATCTGTGAGGAGCAAACGGAATGCGCGGTTTTGGAATCGCAGGGGCAATGGTTTGGAGTGACTTACCCCGAGGACAAACCACGGGTGCAGGCGCGCATTGCAGAACTGGTCGCGGGGGGAGTTTACCCCGAGGTGATTTAGGCGGCGTTTAGAGGTCCTTAGGCGACGGGTTCCATGTCCCCAACGGCTTCAACTATTTTGTTGTAGATTGCATCGACGGGCATGGTGGCGAGTTCGCGGGCGGGAATGCGGGCGGTGTTGAGCACAGGCAAGGTTTCAATTGCCTCGGAGAGGCAAACCGCGCGGTTGGCTTCCGCTTCTTCGACGCGGTCGATGGGGGTAAAATGCGGGGCCGTCAGGAGGGCGCGTGGGTGCTCGATAAGGATGCGGTGAATAGCTTTAACGGCCTCAGCGAAACGATCGAGTTCGGCGCGGGTGTAGCTCTCAGTGGGTTCGATCATGAGCCCGAGGGGTTCGGGCCATGCAACAGTCGGGGCATGGAAACCGAAATCGAGGAAGAGTTTGCCGATACGGGGAGCGCTTTCGGCGCGGCGCAGGCCGACGGATTCGAGTTGGGCGTAGTCCTCCTCACGGAGGGTTACAATAAATTCGTGCATACGGGGTTCGGCATCGGCGCCTTCGGGAAGAAGGGCGAAATCGGTGGCGAGTTTGTGCTGGAGGTAACGGGCGGCGAGGACGGAGACAGCGGACATGCGGCGGACGCCCTCACGACCGAGACGAAGGAGGTAGGTGTAACAACGAACTTTGTGGGCGAAGTTACCCCAGTGGCGATGGAAGGAACCGATGGATTTGGGTGCTTTAACGGGACGGTAATGGTCGCCGTCTTTTTCGATTTGATAACCGGGAAGGTATGGGAGGAGGCGTTCGCTGACGGCAACAATGGCATCGCCTGGGCCGCCGCCACCGTGCGGGATGGTCCAGGTTTTGTGGAGGTTATTGTGAACGGCATCAACGCCGAGGGCGCCGAGGTCCACCCAACCGGCAATGGCATTCATGTTGGCACCGTCCATGTAAACGAGGCCACCCGCAGCATGAATTTTCTGGGCGATTTGGTGAAAGGAGGTCTCGAATATGCCGGAGGTGTTGGGATTGGTAATCATGATACCTGCGACGCGGGCTCCGTATTCCTCAAGTTGGCGGTCGAGATCCTTGTTGAGCACACGGCCTTCACGGTCGGCTTCAAGATAGACGATCTTACCGAGTTTCCCGGCAAAGCCTGCCATGGTGGCCGTGGCGAAATTCGTGCCGTGTGCGGAGTGCGGAATGAGGATGACATCACGTTCCTCACCACGGTCGCGGTGATACGCTTGAAAGAGTTTGATGCCGACGAGTTCGCCCTGCGCTCCAGCGAGGGGTTGGGTGGTAACACCGGCGAGTCCGGTTATTTTTTTAAACCATTCTTGAATTTCGTGCAGCAAATAGAGGGAACCTTGAGCGTCGGCAATGGGAGCTTGTGGATGGAGGTCGGTGAAGCCCGGGAGTCCGGCAGCCCAGTCATTGATGCGGGGATTGTATTTCATGGTGCAGGACCCAAGGGGGTAGCAACCATCGTCGGGGCTTACGTTGAGTTCGCCCAATTCGTTGTAATAACGAATGACTTCTTCCGCTGAGAAGGCGGGTAATCCGGGTGCCTCAATGCGGAGCTGGTTTTTGTGAACGGTAGCGGGCGGGGTTGCCTGTGCGGAATTGGGAGCACCAAAGATAGATTCAAAGACCGTCGCAAGGGCAGCGAGGTCTTGTTCGCGGTTGGAAAAGGAAAGTTTGAGGAGTTGACGCTCTCGAGGATCGCGCTCACTGACATCGGCTCCGGCAAGGATTCCGGCCGCGTGGGCGGCAGCGGTGACCTCTGCTACGGGGCGGTCGAGTTGCAGGGTGAGCTCGTGGAAGGCGGGGGTCTCGGGAAAGGCGAGTCTTACCCCAGGGAAAGCGGTAAGGGTTGTGGCAGCATCTTGGCAGCGCTGGCGGATTTCGCTGAGAAGGGTACTGAGTCCGTCATCCCCGCGCTCAAGGAGTGACGCGCCTACAAGGGTGGCAATGAAGGCTTGGTTGGAGCAAATATTGGAGGTGGCTTTGTCTTTGCGGATGTGTTGCTCGCGGGTCGAGAGTACCCCAACGCGGCATTCACGACCGGCGCAGTCGCGGGCTTTTCCGATGAAACGCCCGGGTGCCGCTCTAACTCCGGAACGGTCTTTCTCCGAGAAACGCACCCCAAAAAGACCGAGACCGGGGCCGCCGTAATTGGGGGCAAGGGCAAGGTGATGGGCTTCGCCAACAATGATATCAACGCCGGCAGCATCGGCACCAAAATGGGCGGGAGCCTTGAGTCCGCCAGCAGTGAGGTGAAGCGGGTCAATGACCGCGACGCTTTTAACACCCAATTCGGAGGCGAGATCGGTTAAAGTGTCGACGTCTTCGAGGAGTCCAAAGGTGTTGACTTGAGGGAAAACAAAGGCGGCGAGGTCAGCGGCGCAATCCTCGGCTGCGGCACGCAGGGCGGCGAGGTCGAGGGTTCCGGTTTCGGAATCTAGGGGGACGGTGCGAAGTTCGGTCTCGGTTTCTTCTGCGAGGGTAAAGAGGACTTCGAGGTCGCCGGGATATAGGGATTCGGGAATGAGGGCGGTGGTTTTCCCACGGGACATACGGATAGAGGCGGCGATGCCTTCAAAAATTGCGGTGGAGCGGTCGTAAAGGGACGCGTTGACGGCCTCGAAACCGGTGAGTCGCGCCATGGAACATTGATAGATCCAGTGTGCAAGGAGGGTCCCCTGACTCAATTCGGGCTGGTAGGGTGTGTATGCGGTGGTGAGGTTGCGGATGTCACAGACAGGGCCGACGACAGGTGAAGGCTCCAAATCCTGCAGACCGTCACCGAGAAAGCTGTTACCGATGCGATTGCGCTCTGCAATGGCAGCAAGTTCAGTTTTTAGGGATTCGTAATCAAGCTCAGCGGGGAGCTCGGGTGCCTCTGGGAAGCGCACTTCTGCGGGGATGTGCTCGAAAAGGGCTTCAAGAGAGGGCTGCCCGATGGCGCTGAGCATTTCGTTGAGATCCTCCTCGCTGGCAGCGATGTAATGGCGGGCGGATTCGCGATGATTTGCAGAACAATTTTGCATTTTAATAAGAAAGAGACTCTTGTATGTGCTTTAGAGAAAAGCAGATCATTAGAACCGCAAGCACCAACATCAAAAACCCGATATGTCCGAACTCAACACCCTCCCCCTGCACGACTTTCATGCGGCCCACGGCGCCCGCTTTGTGGATTTTGGCGGTTGGAATATGCCGGTACAGTACAGCGGCATTTTAGAGGAACACCGGGCTGTGAGGGAGGCTGCCGGTCTCTTTGATGTGAGCCACATGGGCGAGTTTCAGGTGCAAGGCACGCAAGCCGCTGGATTCCTCGACCACCTTTTGGTCAATCGAATTGCGACGGCTTCTAATGGCAAAGCAGTCTACTCCCCCATGTGCCGACCGGATGGTGGCGTAGTGGATGACCTGATCGTGTATCGTTGCGGTGAAAACGACTTCCTTCTGTGCGTGAACGCCTCCAACCGCGCCAAGGACCTTAAATGGATTCAAGCACAAGTCGCCGCCAGTGGAATGGCGGTTACGGTGGAGGACCAATCCGCGCATTTTGCCCTGCTGGCAGTACAAGGACCCAAGGCAGGCGAAATTATGGCGACTGCCGGTATTGAGGGCGCCGCGTCGCTGAGACGCTTCCGGCATGCCACAGACAATTTTTTGGGTCATGAAATCCGCATTGCCCGCACCGGATATACCGGAGAGGACGGTTTTGAGATTTATATACCCGTCGCAGGCGCAGCAACTGTCGCAGAGGCACTTTACACAGCAGGTCAGGCTCACGGCCTGCAGCTTTGCGGACTCGGTTCACGGGATAGTCTGCGTTTGGAGGCGGGACTCCCGCTCTATGGTCATGAATTGAGCGATGACATCAGTCCCCTAGAGGCGGGATTGGACTGGACCGTTAAATTGGAAAAGGAGGATTTTATCGGAAAAGGAACATTGGCAGGCCAGTCCGAGGAAGGTATCCCACGGCGGATGGTCTATTTCAAACTGGAGGGTCGCCGCATTGCGCGCGCGGGCTCAGAAGTCCTCAATTCCGCAGCTGAAAAGGTGGGTGTGGTGTGTTCCGGTACGCTTTCCCCTATCCAGAATGCCCCGATCGGGAGCGCCCTTGTAGAACGCGACGCGGTAGAGGCCGAGCTCCACATTGATTTGCGGGGGCATAAAGTGGTTTTGGAAGTGGCACAGCCTCCGCTGCACAAGATGAGCCACTGAGTTGCATTGTCTATGTTACTGGATTGACAGAATCGCCCCTGCAAATGCTATAAGCATGCCTCTAACGATGGAACTCGAACGCATTGTCATAACCGGCCTTGGCCTCACTGCCCCCAATGGAAACAACTTGGAGGAATTTCGGGCGAACCTGCTTGCAGGCATCGGGCACGTGGAATCCATTGAAATGCGCTATATGGGACAGGTACCTGCGGGGGTCTGCAATTTTGACACCAAGCAATACCAGTCGCGAAAGGAATTACGGGTCGGGACGCGCGCGGGCAGTATCGCAATTTACTGCGCCCACGAGGCAATCGCAAACAGCGGCGTGGATTTTGAGAATTTTGACAAATCCCGCATTGGGGTTTATGTTGGCACGACAGAGCACGGAAATGTCGAAACCGAAAACGAGGTCTACAATATCTCTCAGTTCAATTACGATGTGCGCTACTGGACGCATCACCACAACCCGCGCACGGTGGCGAATAACCCCGCAGGTGAGATCACTATCAATACCGGCATCACCGGTCCCCATTATACGATTGGAGCCGCCTGTGCCGCGGGTAATGCCGGGCTCATCCAAGCGGTGCAAATGCTACGCCTCGGAGAAGTGGACTTTGCGCTGGCGGGTGGCGTAAGCGAAAGTATTCAAACCTTTGGCATTTTTGCAGGCTTCAAAAGCCAGGGCGCATTGGCAGAACACGCCGACCCCAACAAAGCAAGCCGTCCGTTCGACAAAAGCCGCAATGGTATCGTGGTTTCCGAGGGCGGTGCCATTTATTGCCTCGAACGTTTGAGCGATGCACAGGCACGGGGCGCAACCATTCTTGGTGAAATCGCGGGCTACCGCATCAATTCCGACGCCAGCGACTACGTACTCCCAAACCCAGAGCGGCAGGCCGAGTGTATGCGTCAGGCCCTTGCTTCCGCCGGAATGGAACCGTCCGATGTCGATATAGTAAATACCCATGCCACCTCAACCCCGCAGGGTGACATCCAGGAAATCAAGGCGGTTGCAGAGGTCTTTGGAGAAAGCCCCAGCACCTACGTGAACAACACCAAAAGCTACATCGGCCATGCCATGGGCGCCGCCGGAGCGCTGGAACTTGCGGGCAACCTCCCCTCGTTTCAGGACAATACCATTCATCCCACCATCAACATCGATGAACTCGACCCCGAGTGCGCCCTGCCCAATCTCGTGGTAAATGAGCCGCGCAAGGTTGACGCGGTTAAAGTTATCTTTAATAACTCTTTCGGTATGCTCGGAATCAATTCTGCACTTATTGTGAAAAAATTTGAATCCTGAGTCTTGCACCCACCCCGCTTAACCCTCATTCCAAAAGCATGACCGAAGATCAGGTAAAACAAATAGTTATTGATATTATCAACGAAATCGCGCCCGACGAGGACACCAGCGACCTCAAGCACGAGGTTGCACTCCGCGAACAGATGGACCTCGATTCTATGGATTTCCTCGATATCGTGATGGAATTGCGCAAGCAACACGGCATTGAAGTTCCGGAAGCAGATTACCCCGAACTGGCTTCCCTCCAGAGCTGTGCGGATTACTTGACCCCGAAATTCAACGCCAAGTAAGTACTGGCCCTGTTTTCACTCAAAGACGCTGTGCTCATTTAAAACACAGACGTGCGGAGCTTATTTTAAACACAAAGGCGCGGAGGATCCAAGCCAAGGCATATTCTTTAAAACTCCGATATTCCGCTACTTTGTGTTTTTATTAGCTTCGCACGTCTGTGTTAATAAAAGCCAACAATCGTTGCCTTGCACTTAAGCAGGGTATCGCCTAATTGATTGAGCATGCCCGTCCAGCTCCCTCAATCACACTACGAGACCATCATCATTGGCGCGGGTATGGCAGGTCTGGCGGCTGGCATTCGCCTTGCCTTGGCTGGTCGCGAGGTGCTCATCCTGGAACGCCACAACGCCTCGGGCGGACTCAATTCCTTTTACAGTATCGAAGGTCGCAAATACGACGTCGGCCTTCACGCCATGACGAATTACGTGCCCAAAGGCACAAAAGGAACCCCACTCACAAAACTCCTTCGCCAACTGCGCATTCCCTATGATGCCCTCGACCTGTGCCCACAATACGGCTCGCGCATCGCTTTCCCGGGTTGCGGGCTTAAATTCTCCAATGACTTCGCTTTGCTTGAGTCGGAGGTAGCCGCTCGGTTCCCGAAGGAAATTGACGGATTTCGAGCCCTGGCTACAGAAATTCGCGAAATGAACCCCTTCCAATTGGAGGGCGGACGCACTTCTGCCCGCGAAGCCGTTCAACGGCATATCCGTGATCCTTTGCTTGAAGACATGCTCTTTTGTCCGGTCATGTATTATGGAAGCGCGGAAGAGCACGACATGGACTTCGGGCAATTTGCGATCATGTTCCGGTCCCTGTTTTTTGAAGGCTTTGCGCGCCCCTTTGATGGCGTACGGGTAGTCATTCGTTTATTACAGGATCAATTCCGCAGCCTTGGAGGTTTGCGCAAAATGAAATGCGGTGTGCGGAGCATTCATACTGAAAAGGGACGGGCAATTGCGCTGACACTCGATGACGCCACCCAAATCACTGCCGACCGGGTACTTTCAACCGCAGGGTCAGTGGAAACGGCACGCCTCTGCGACGACCAAAACGGGGATGCCCAAGCCGATAACATTGGCCAACTTTCTTTTACCGAGACCATTACTGCTTTTAAGGGACAACCGCAGGAATTGGGCTGGGAGGACACTATTATCTTTTTCAATACTCGCGAACGCTTTCGCTACGCCCGTGTGCCATCCGGTGAAGCAGTAGATCCCACCAGCGGGGTGATTTGCCTGCCAAACAATTACGACTACGGGGAGGGCCGTGAACTGGAGGAGGGCTTCCTACGCGTAACCGCCATGGCAAACCACGACGACTGGTGCGCGCTCAACGAAACCAACTATACCGCGCAGAAGGATCACTGGTATGCGCAACTCATGCAGGTCGCACTGCGGCAATTACCCGCCCTACCCGATGGAATTTATTTCAAAGACCGTATTCTGGCAATGGATATGTTCACCCCGCGCACGGTTCGTAAATTCACCGGGCATCTCAATGGCGCGATTTACGGTGCAACGAAGAAACAAAAGGACGGCACCACCCATCTGGAGAATCTTTATTTGGCGGGCACTGACCAGGGATTTCTCGGGATCACCGGCGCAATGCTCAGCGGCATCTCGATTGCAAACCGCTACCTCGTTTAGCAGGCAAATCCTTCGGAATCATTCGGGAATCAAACAGTAGGCCAAGGTACCCTCTGGCAGACCCGCGGGGTCAACGCGTTGATCAAGGGTAGCTGAAAATACAAATGAATCCGTTCTCGGTAATTGGGCAGGTGGCCCAGCTATCATTACCACGGGCAAGAACCTAATTAACCGTCCGCTGGTGATGGACATGAGCAGTATCCACAAGCGCAATCAGGATATTAACATCGAGCAAATGTATCAGTTTTCCCTTCCTTTTAAATTTCCTCTCCGTCCATCAGCTTGTAAACTATATCCGAAGTCACTATGGATCTACCGCTCTTTTTATAATATGGCAAACCCTGCTCACTGACAGCAAGGCAATCATCTTTTGACGCCTGCTTTTTCTGCTTGTTAAAAAAAATTTCCCGACGCAGCGCATGCTCAATAATTGCCCGCAGAGTCGTACGCTGACGCGCGGCGGTCGCCTTCGCCTCAATTAGCAAATCATCGGGCAATTCTACCGTCATTTTTCATGATATGGGTAGGTAATT
>CBFHXZ010000014.1:0-27666 GCA_965659965.1 Coraliomargaritaceae bacterium | reverse complement strand
TACAGTACACGCGCAATATGGTCACGGGGGCTTCGACCGCGAATCTTGCTGTCCTGCTCGTGGATGCGCGTAAAGGCGTGATTGAACAAACCTGCCGGCATGCTTTCATTGCAAACCTATTGCGAATCAAGCACGTGGTTGTTTGCGTGAATAAAATGGATTTGGTGGACTGGGATGAGGCTACCTACAATGCCATCGTGGAGAACTTCAAGAAGTTCGCATCTCGCCTGGATAATATTGTTGAGGTAACCTTTATTCCCGCCAGCGCTCTACTTGGAGATAATATAGTGGATAAGTCGAAGCATATGCCCTGGTACCAAGGGCCGACTTTGCTTTATCATTTGGAAACGGTCTACATCGGTGCCGATGAGAACCATATTGATGCGCGTTTGCCTGTTCAGTGGGTGATTCGTCCACATTCGGACAAGTGGCATGATTTCCGTGGTTTTGCAGGGCGTATTGGCGGCGGTGTCTTCAAGCCTGGGGATTCGGTCAAGGTTTTGCCGTCAGGCTTTGAGTCGACTATTAAAGGCATTCACACCATGGATGGAGAGCTGGAAGAAGCCTTCGCGCCGATGTCAGTTGCGGTGACGCTCAACGACGAGATTGATGTCTCCCGTGGCGATATGTTGGTAAAGCCTAATAATCCGCCTGAACCCAAGCAGGAGATAGAGGCCATGATCTGTTGGTTCTCGGCGGATAAGCAATTGGCGGGTCGCGGAAAGTTCATTTTGCGCCACACCGAAAGAGAGGTTAAAGCCCTGGTTAAGGAAGTTCGCTACAAGGTGAACATCAATACTTTGCATAAGATCGAAGACGATTTGGTGTTCAGTCATAATGACATCGGCCGGATTTCACTGCATACCTCAGCCCCGCTCATTGCGGACAGTTATAGCCGTAACCGTATGACCGGAAGCTTTGTTCTGATTGATGAACAGACAAATGAAACGGTAGCAGCGGGTATGATTCTCTAAACGCATCCGTTGGTGGTTTTGTTCTTGAGGATTGCCAGCACTCGATTTCTGGCTACAAATAGGGGCTTATATGAGCGCGACTTCAAATATTCGCTGCGGCGTGGTAGGTACCGGTTATTTGGGTCAGCACCACGCCCGCATTTACGATGCCCTCGATAACTGTGAATTAACGGGTATCGTAGAGGCAGATGATGCACGGGCGGCGGAGATCTGTGAACGCCACAAATGTGAGCGTTTCGAGTCGCTTGAAGCCTTGGCATCTGCCTGCGATGCGATCAGTATAGTAGTACCTACAGATAAACACTGCGAAGTCGCGCTTCCGCTACTGGAGGGAGGATGCCATTTGTTGATCGAAAAACCTTTGTGCAGTAGCTTGGAGGAAGCTGAAGCAATTCTCAGTGCGGCTAAGAAAGCAGATTGTATTGTTCAGGTGGGTCATATCGAACACTACAATCCAGTCATGGGATATTTGGAAAGAGCGGTTACCGCACCTCGTTTCATTACCGCAGACAGACTTGCTCCCTACAATCCCCGCGGGACCGAGGTTGGTGTTGTATTAGACTTAATGATTCATGACCTCGGGGTTATTCTTGCACTGGTTCGCTCGCCGGTGGCATCGGTTGAAGCGGTTGGTGTTAACGTACTTTCCGGGAGTGAGGACATTGCCAACGCCCGTATCGCTTTTGAAAATGGATGTGTTGCCAATATTAATACCAGTCGCGTAAGTATGAAAAAGGTACGCGAAATTCGGGTTTTCCAGAGAGAGAATTACCTTTCTTTGGACTTCATGAATCAAACGGGGCATTTTCTGCGGAAGGAAGGCGGAGAACTCGTTCGAGAAAATATTCCCATTGAAAAAGAGGAACCTCTTAAACTTGAATTGGCATCCTTCATTGAAGTGGTTGGCGAAGCAGGTCAACCGAAGGTAGGCGTGGACTTGGGTCGCTCTGCCTTGGAGTTGGCGATTCATGTGAGTGAACTGATCTCAAATGCTTGATTCTTTTTCCCCACAATGAAGTCGGCTCTCAAAATCCCAGTCGCGTACGAGGCCCCCCGTGAGGGGGATGTGGATTTATTGATCCTATCCGGTGAGCATTCAGGCGATGAGCATGCTGCCGAAATGCTGAAAGCAATGCGTGCTGAGCGCCCGGATTTAAAGGTGGCCTGCCTCGGCGGGCTAAAGCTCGAGGCTGCTGGGGCACAGTTACTTTATGACTTAACGACTTTGTCGGTAGTTGGATTATTTGAGGTGGCAAAGCATTACCGCTTTTTTAAAAAACTCTTCGCCTGCACCCTGGCTTGGATCGAAGAATATCAGCCGCGTCATATTTGTTTCGTGGATTATCCGGGTTTTAACCTTCGTTTGGCAGAGGTCTTGCACAAGCGGGGTTTGAGCCGGAAAGGCGGCGGAAATATTGGTTTAAGTTATTACATCGGCCCGCAGGTTTGGGCGTGGAAAGCTAAACGGCGTTTCAAAATGGAGCAAACAATTGATCGCCTTAGCGTAATTTTTCCGTTCGAGGTTGATTGCTATAAGGACACCAGCCTACCAGTTGAGTACGTGGTTCATCCGTTTCTGGATTCCGGGTACACGCTTCCGTTTATCCAGGATTCCAATGCGCCCGTACTATTACTTCCCGGAAGCCGAATTGAGGCATGCCAACGCATCTTCCCGGTCTTACTCGCTGGTTTTTCAGAGGCGCGAAACCTGCGGCCGGATTTGACTGCCCGCGTAATCTATCCGAGTGAGGCAATACGCGGAGTATTGGAGTCTTCCCTCAAGGCGTTTCCGGAAATTATATCTGTGGTCGAATTAATCCCGAAAAGGGATTCAGCTGTTCCAGCACAGGCAGCTTTAATGAGCTCGGGGACCATGTCTCTGGCAGTTGCGCTCAGTGGTATTCCAGGTGCGATTGCCTACCGTATGCATAGTTGGACTTATCATTTGGGGCGCTTGGTGGTTAGGGTTCCTTATATTGGGATTTCAAATCTGCTCTTGAATCGTTTTCTACATCCGGAGTTTGTACAGGGTGCTGCTACCGCGAGGGCTTTGGGCTTTGCTTTAAACAAAGCTTGTGAATCTGATGCCGCCAAGCGTGCCGCGCAAGGTGCCGATGAATTAAAAGCGGCATTGAATCCCGAGGATGCTCCCACTGCAGGGCAATGGCTTTTGCGCGGGCTAGACTAGATTTCTGTTTTTAGTGCCGCCTCGAGGCAACAAGTCAGTGAAATCCCATGTCTGTAGTTGGCGGACAGGTGTAGGCCGGGATATTGTGATTCGATTTTATTGATGGTATCCATGATCTGACTGTAACCGACTTTGTATTGGGGGATGGCGCGTGGCCAATGTGCCAAGTGCCGCATAACGGGACTTTCCTTGATTCCCAAAAGCTCAACGAGGTCAGGCATAACTCTATCTTCCAGAACTTGAGCATCGTCACTGCTAAAATTTGGTTGCCGATCACCGCCCACAAAAACGGTCAGCAAGGCGTGGTCTTGCGGGGCGCGACCTTCAAAAAAACTTGAGGGGAAAAGGACCCCCAGGATGGCGCGCTTCTCGCATTCCGGAACCAACACGCCAAAACCATCCAGTGGATGCGTAATAGCGGTTTTCTTAAAGCCAAGGCTCAAAACCGAGACCGGCGGGTATTCGATGGCTTCCAGGGGTGAGAGGGCGTATTGCAAATCATCTTCAAAAGGGAGTTTCCCGAGGGCAAAAGCAGGGACGGTGAGGATAAGGCGATCATATTGATGCGTCATCCCGTTCCAATCGATGCGCCACCCAGAGGCTGCTTGAGTGATCGATTTAAGCCTTGCACCCGTATGCACACTTGAACCGAGTGCATTAGCAAGACATCTGGGGAGCGTTTCAAGTCCACCCTTGAAACTAATAATACTTTTCTTGAAATATTTATGCTTTCCTTTGCTGGTCGCGAATTTTTTTGCGAGGGCACCGCGAATCAAACTGCCGTGGGTTTGTTCGAGATCGTAGAGTTTCGGGAAGCCATAACGTAAAGAGAGTAATTCCGGTTTTCCGGCATAGATGCCTCCAACAAGCGGGTTTACGGCATAGCGATAGATTTCATTGCCCAATCGTCGGCAGGCGAATTCTGCGACGCTTTCATCGCTTTCATGGATTCGCCGCGCAATAAAGGGTTCTTTTAGGACGCGAAGTTTAGCACCAAAAGACCAGAGAGGCGTGCGCAGGGCTTGGAGTAGTCCCATCGGTACCGGATGGACTTTACCGTTACGGACGAGAAAACGTTTTTGGGCCGCAGATTTTGCGTGGATGTATTGATCCTTCAGGCCCGGGATGGAATTAAGGAAGGCTGCAACTTCGGGGCTGTTTAATTGTATGGAGTTGGGCCCTGCTTCGGCAAGATAGGAATCGTTTTGCTCAGTCCGAATGGCGCCCCCAACGCGCTCAGTGGTCTCAATGACTGTACAATCGGCACCCTGTTGTTTTAGATGCCATGCGGTTGAAAGACCGCTGATTCCCGCGCCGATGATGCAAACTTTAGACATGATTCCATTGAGTGACGACATCTATGAGTGCTTCCACACATGCTATCTTTGCGCTCGGTAGCATACCGTGACCCAGATTAAAAATATGTCCTGGGCTGTCAGCGACTTCTGCCAATACAGATTCTGCCTCGCGGCGGGTAGTCTCGGGAGAGGTGGTGAGAATGGCAGGGTCAAGGTTGCCTTGAAGGGCAATTTCCGGACCCAGTTTTTTTCGCACGTCCGCAATAGATACCGTCCAGTCAAGGCTGAGCACACTGGCGCCGCTTGCGGCGAGCTGCCTTGCGCTGTGCCCCATGCCTTTGGCGTATAGTATGACAGGGACTTTCGGATCCAAGTCGCGTATAATTGCCTGAATCCAGGAAAGCGACCATTCTTGGTAATGGTTGAGTGGGCAAAGTGCACCCCAGGAGTCGAATATTTGCACGGCGTCGGCGCCAGCATCAATTTGTAACTTTAGGTACTCGGTACATGCCGCAACGAGTTTTTCCATCAGTATTTCGAATTGTTCCGGTTGCTCCAGAACGAAGCGTTTGATCTTTGAGAAATCCTTGCTCGAGCCGCCCTCAATCATATACGTCGCGAGTGTCCAGGGGGATCCGCAAAAACCAAGCAGGGCGTGCGCTTCTCCCAGTTCCTCGCGCGTCATACTCAGGGCGGCACGGACATAATCAAGGCGTTCGGATATTCCCTCGCTATGAAGCGCGGCGATTTTTTCAGGTGTATCCAGCAAATAGTCCATGCCGATCCCTCCAGCCTCACGGAAATGATAACCTTGGCCAAGAGCCTCAGGGATAACCAGAATGTCGGAGAAAATGATGGCGGCATCGAGGGGAAAACGCTTCAGCGGTTGAAGCGTGACTTCGGTAGCGAGTTCCGGGGTTCGTACCATTGTTAGGAAGTCATATTTTGTTTTTAGTTCACGGTATTCGGGCAAATAGCGACCCGCTTGCCGCATGAGCCAGACAGGGGGGCGTTCAAGTGGTTGGCAACGGGTTGCGGCGAGGAAGCGTTCGCGTGGTGTCATTAGCTGGGTGAGTTTTTCGATCTTGCGCGTAGTAGGTGCGTGGATCCGCAAATTAAACAGCTTAGAGGTTGAAACGCTCGGCAAGTGTCCGCAAGAATTCAATTCATAAAGTATGGATGAACCCAATCAGCAGTGTAACCTAAATTTACCCAGATCGGTGTTGATTGTAGGCTGTGGCTACATCGGTAGTACGCTTGCAAGGCGATTACTGGAGGCGGGTGTTCAAGTTGGCGCATTGACGCGTAATGCCACTACAGCCGATATTTTACGCAAAATGGGTGTAGCTGAAGTTATCGAAGCCGAACTGGATAGCTACCTGTGGCACGAGCAGTTGAATTTAAAGTACGAAGCTGTGGTAAATTGCGTCAGCTCAGCAGGCGGAGGATTGGCGGGCTACCAGAAGTCTTATGTCGATGGACAAAGATCGTTGCTGGAATGGGCGCAGAAGGGGGAACCAAAACTGATATGCTACACCAGCAGTACTTCCGTTTACCCACAGGATGGTGGTGCTTGGGTGGACGAAACTGCATCAACCGAGCCTGCGTCTGAAACCGCAGCCCTTTTATTGCAGGCAGAGCAAATGCTTTTGGACGAAGCGAATTGGGAGGGAAGACGGTATGTTTTACGCCTTGGAGGTATATACGGGCCTGGACGACACTATTTGATTGACCAAATAAAGAGTGGAGAGCTTGTTTTGCCGGGTGAGGGACGGCACCACTTGAATATGATTCACTGTGATGATGCGGTTGGTGGAATTCTGGCAACATTGGATACAGTGACCACAGTACCCTCTGGCGTGTATAACGTGTGCGACGGACAGCCATCGCGAAAGTCAGAAATAGCGCAATGGATCGCCACCAGCTTGAAGGTTCCATGCCCTGTATTCGACCCAACGCTCATGACTTCACGTTTGCAAAGAAGGGGCGGAAATATGCCCGATCGCAAAATAAGCAGTCGCAAACTGCAGAAAGTTGCACAATGGCAAATTAGTTATTCAGACTATCAAATAGGATATGTAAATTTCTTATAAACACGGTTTAAGGGTTTGACATAATGGATTTAAAAATCAAATTACTGCGAATAATACCATAAAATTAAAAAAAAGTATAAATACTGTAACTTAGTAAAAAGTATGAATTTCTTCAAAAAAACCAAGGAACTATGCCGTAAACGTATTGGCAAGAATAGCCTGATTTTCAACGAGGGTGATGATGGTGAAAATGCCTTCCGTATACTTGAGGGACGCGTGGAGATATTCATGGGCGAACCCAATAAGAAGGTTTTTCTCGCTGAACTGGGACCAAATGAGGTTTTTGGTGAGATGGGCATGATTGGTCGTACTCAGCGCTCGGCCTCAGCTCTGGCATTAACACCGGTCACGTTAGAAATAATGACCGAAGACGAGTTTAACCGCGCTTTATTAGAAGATAGTAATGCGCTGGTTCCGTATTTGAGTTCCATTTTTGATCGTATGCGAAACATGAACCATTTGATCAGTGACGTGTTTGCAGAGGGTGCCAGTTATGATAAGCAAAGTTGCAAGAAGAAATTGAGCAAAACAGCCAAAGTACAGACAGTCCGTATCCTGGCAGATTCAGATAAATTGCAAATGCAAGGTGCGCTCAAAAATAGGGAAATTGATGAATTTCCATTTTTTATTGGGCGTCGCAGGGATTCCGCAGCAATTGATGTTTTCCAGAAGAATCAGTTGGCAATTTTTGATGAACGCCCCTTCAGTATTTCCCGTAATCATTGCGCCATTGAATACGAGAACAATGAGTTCTACGTCCGGGATCGCGGAAGCCATACTGGAACGATTGTCAATGGAGTGCGGATAAACGGTAGCGGTACCAGTATTGATCGCGTAAAACTCGACCAGGCTGAAAATATCTTGATCCTGGGTGGTGCCGAAAGTGAGGCTCGTTTCAAATTAGTACTGGAAGTCTAGGCGATTCACAGAGCATTGATTTGGACAATCAGCTTGACCAGTGGTTAAGCCCTGTTGAGTGTGTGCAGACACTACTTTTAATTCTAAACGGAGGTATTTTCTTATGGCAGGGGTTGGTAAATTATTGAAGCAAGCGCAAAAAATGCAGCGGCGAATGCAGGCAATCCAGGAGGAACTTGCAGAACAGGAACTCGGGGTTTCAAGCGGCGGTGGAGCGGTTCAGATAAAAGTGAATGGTCAAGGCGAATTTCGCGCCTTAAAACTAGATCCTGAGTTCTTAAAGGAGGATACTGAATTTATTGAGGAGACCCTCCTGAGTGCGATTCGCGAAGCAGCGGAAAAGGCAAAGACCGTGAGTGAGGAGAAAATGGGTGCTGCCACTGGCGGAATGGGCGGCTTTCCAGGACTGATGTAAAGTGACGCCTGCCTTTGAACAGTTGTTGCAGGCTCTTAAGCATTTGCCTAGCCTCGGATATCGCTCTGCTGAACGTATTGCGCTTCATCTTTTAGTTGAGAAGCCTGAGGCGGGGCTTGATTTGAAGTCTGCGTTGGAACTTGCTTCCGGGGCGGTGCAAAAGTGCGTGCAGTGCGGCAATTTGTCCGAGGAAGACAAGTGTGGGATTTGCATGGATAGCGGGCGGGTGACATCGCGTTTGTGTGTGGTGGAGCACGTGCCGGATCTGTTTGCCTTGGAACGCTCGGCTGCATGGAGCGGCGGCTACCATGTTCTGCATGGAAAGCTTTCACCGATTCATGGTGTGGGGCCCGAGCAATTGAATCTGGCTTCCCTGGGTGAACGTTTAGGCGGGGGCGAGGTCAGGGAACTGGTTTTAGCACTTAGTAACGACATTGAGGGACAGGCGACCTGCCACTACATTCAGGAGGAGTTGGTGGGCTCACGTTCAATTGAGGTAACCCGTATTGGTTTTGGGTTGCCGAGTGGAGGAGGGGTTACCTATGCCGATTCCGTTACCTTGAAAAGTGCCTTGGATGGTCGCCGCACCTATGAATAGGGACTATGAAAAACCGGGCGGGTTGCCCGGTTTAAAATGGTGGTCAAGGCGGGACTTGAACCCGCACGCCGTTTAAAGCACAAGATCCTTAATCTTGCGTGTCTACCAATTCCACCACTCGACCAAAATGATTAACGCTTTGAGCATCTGGTAGGGAAAACAAAACGTCCACGCTTTCTCTATTCAACACCAAAGTTCAAAAATCTTATAGCAAAAATTACGCTTGTGGGGGCTTGAAACTTCCCAAATGAGTCCATACATATAATAACATTTAACTATTTACCTACTCCGCATCCTGCAATGCGTTATTATTTATGAGCGAAGATACCCAAGAAAATTTGCCTGCTAAGACTTCCGAGTCTTTGGATTTGGACACCCTTTCCAGTTTGGACTTTGGTCCCTCGTGGGCAGGTGATACGTCAAGTAAAGGTTCGGGCAAGCGCCATAAGGATCACGAGGGTGACAAAAGAGAGGGTTACGGAAAAAAGAAGGGTTCTGGTTTTTCCAGCCGCGACCGCCGGCCCGCGCGCGCAAGGGGTGAAGGCCAGAACCGTACAGGTTACGCCCCGGGCGGTGGATCGTATGGCAACCGCGAGCGCCAGGGACAGCGCAACGGCCGCAATCGCCACGACGGAGATAGGCGAGGCCAGATTTTTGAACCAACGGTAAAGATTGATATTTATCCGCAGGACGAAGCCTTTGATGCCTTGGTTAAGCGACTGCAGTCCACTGCCCGAACGTATCAACTATTTGAAATAACGAAGCTTCTTCTGGAAAAGTACGAGCGTTTCATCGTGGTGGTGTCACCCAAGACGAGCTCTAAAAATGACAAGCCTAAGGAGCTGTTCTTCTCAGTTCCCGGTCATTTGCCTTTCGAAAGCGAGGATGCAGCCGTAAACCATGTTCTCAGCCATCACATTGATTTGTTTTTTGATACCGAAACGGTTGAGGTCGATCCACCGAAGGGTAATTTCCAGATGATCAACCGTTGTCCCTTTACGGGGAAATTATTAGGCCCGCCAAATTATCACCGTTATCAGGAGTTTTTGCAGCAACACTATGCGAATCGCGTGAATGGGATTTCGCTGGAAAGATATCAGGAGAAAATCGAGACCGTCAAAGACCAAGAGGTTATTGATGCCTGGTTTGAATCCATGAAGCAAAGTGTGCGCTATTCAGTGAAGGAGCCGGCAGAGGGGGAACCGACAACCCTGGAAACACTTGAGTCCGCGCGTTTGTTCCTTCTGCAATACCGAAAATCTGCTGTTGTGGGATCCGGTGAGTCGGTACGTTTTGCAGGTCGTGATTTAGAACACCTTCCGGCAGGTGATATCCGACGTTCAGTCGAGAGCTTTGTTGAGCAACAGCGTCATTTCCCGCTGGAGACGGCAAACAACATTCGTGGTCGCTTGCGCAGACACAACTTTACGATCTATAAGAAAGGGGCAAAAAACGCTTCCTTTGTGTGTGCCGTCAAAAGGAAATTCCGTGACCTGAATACCGTTTTCACAGATACGATACAGGGTTTGATTGATTTCATCGAGAAGAATCCAGAAGTGAAGGCATCAGAACTTTCGCATCTTTATTTGGGTATCGAGATGCCAAAGAGAAAACCCGGCAAGTTGAAATTAAGTGAAGCCGGGGCGGAGCGTGACGCAAAGGAATCCCTTACTGCGGAGTCTGAGGAGCCGGGCAAACCCGAAGAATCGATTGAGGCTTCAAATGAAACAGGTGCATCGGATGGAGAAGGTACAACTGAAGTTGAAGCGCCTGCCGAAAGTGTTGATGCAGCTCAGCATGAAGCACTTGAGGTTGTTTTGACTGAAGAGCAGGAAGCGGCTTTCAAGCAATTAAAGGTTGATTTGCGTTGGTTGATAACAGAGGGCTACGTTACTGAATATGGTGATGGTCGCTTGTATGCGCCGACGGTAATGCCCCCGGCAAAACCAAAAAATAAGAAAGCTACTGCGGGTGAAAAGGATGCAGCCGTGCACGGTAGTGAAGCTGAGGGCGCGGATGCTTCAGAAGCAGGCGAAGAAGCTGAAAAACCGGACGCTGAGCAAACAGACAACCAATCAATGTCTAGTCCTGATGCAGAGGCACCAGTGGCGGAGCAGCTTGATACTGAAGGAGCGGTTGAAGCGGATGTTCCAACTTCGGAGGTATCTGAAGAAGAACTCAAATCCTAGCCGTTGCCTTCCTTCTCCTGTTTGGCGCGCAGGTATACTTCACGACTGATCCATGCATCGGTAGCGGCATATTTTATTTGCTTGGAATCCAGCTGTTCACGCGCCCAGTTTGAAACCTGAGCGGCTTTGCTAATGCGTCCGTTGAGGAGCAAGGCAGCCAGCGCACGCAATCCGTGGTTGATGTAGCCAAGTTTTGCGGTCAATTCCCCAACTTCAAAGAATCCATCCGCGTTAAAGTCTTCAAACTTACGGAGTTCACGCACATCGTCGTGAATACCGATGCCACATTTGAGGATATCAGGGGATTCAAGTATGGGAATGAGCGGGGTCAGACATTTTATTTTTGAAATCCGGAAGAGGTATACGCATTGCGAGGTCGCGATTTGAATAAGGGCAGGAGGATAGTATTCGCCGCGTTTAAAGCAGGGGCGGGTTTCGGTGTCAAAGCCAAGGATGGGTTCGCCGAGGATTTTTTTTACCGCAAGTTCCATCTCCTCGACGGTCTCCAGTAAGTTTATTGAGCTGGTCCACTCAAGGAGTGGGAGTTCATTGATCTCTACTTTTGAGATTTTCCTTTTCCGTGAATCAGGCTTTGGTTTTTCGGACTCTGGTTGCATTCTCATGCCTCCACTGTGAGTCCGTCGTAGGCAAGTTTAATTTGCTTAGGGTAGAGGCCTTTGCAGCCTGCCCCTTTATTGAAGGAGGCAAGGTGTTTTTCCGCAATGGAGAGGATGTGGTGGATTTCAAAGTCATCATTGGCAGGGTCATGATGTGTGAGAATGAGTTGGTTTACTTTTGCTGCAGCTGCAAGTTCAACGGCTGTGATTGCATCCGAGTGCCCCCAGGTACGTTTTACTCCATGCTTGTAATCGAGGGAATATTGGCTGTCGAAAACAAGCAGGTCGGCAGCTTCAAAAAATTTCAGAAAAGGGTAATTTGAGTCTATAGTAGGATTATCGGGGTGTTGCGAGTCGGTTGATATAACAACCGCTTGGCCTGCCTCTTCGAAACGAAATGCCCAGGAGTGATTGGGGTGCTGCTGTTGGAGTGTTTTCACTATAAGGTCGTTTATTCTAAAACTAGAACCGTCGCTGATGAGATCGTATTTAATATCTGCGGCAAGGGCGTCATAGTTTGCGGGAAAATAGGGCGGTTTCATCATTTCACGCAAAGCGTTCTCTGTTTCCTCATGCAAAGTATGAATGATAATTTTATTACCCGCTTGGTAGGCAGGCTTGAAAAAGGGAAACCCCTGGATGTGATCCCAATGCAAGTGCGACAGGAAGAGGTGGTAGGTATTCGTCGGTCGGCCATTAGGGAGGGAATCAGAAAAAGCGCGTAAGCCACTGCCCGCATCGCAAAGGAAAACCTCGTTTGTTTCATTAAAGATCTGGATACAGTTTGTATTGCCCTTGTAGGTGCCCCGAAGCGGGAAGGGTAGCCGAGTCAAAAACTGCTGCAGGGAATTTTCATCCGGGAAATCTCGGCCTTTTGCCAGACGCAGTGCGGCAAGAACTTTTTCCTCAAGGGATTTACTCCCAAGTGGGGCGGGTATTGAACCGGAAGCGCCCCAGAATTTTAGTTTAAGTGCCATGGTTGAACAGTTGCTTCTTAAGGAATATCAAGTCGGAAAAGGTGATGCATCGGCTTAAACTGGATCTGGGAGGCGTTTGCTGTGCGCATAAAGTCGATGCGCCTTTACCTGAACAAAGGACTTTTCCTCGATTATGTAGGCCGTGAGTTTGCCACCGTAAACACAACCAGTGTCGATACCGAGGGATTGTTCGTGCTTACAAACTTTTGGGCGGGGGGTGTGCCCATAGATTACAAAGGGTGGGCCTTTCCATTTTTTTGCCCATGTGGGTGCTTCCGGTGCATCCGACCGTTTGGCTGCATTTCCCTTCTTGTCGATTACCTGAATGTTCACTGCAACTTCGATTGGCTGCGCATACCAGGGAGAATTTGGCAAGAAACCGCCATGGACAAAGACTATGTCACGTTTTCCGTCGAATTTGAATTTGGGTAGCTGCTCCAGGTATTCCCAGTCTTCGGCGTGCAATTGCTTAATAGTTTTGAGATCATATTCTTTGAGAATATCGGGGCGACCTTCACGGAGTGCTGTCAATAGGCGTAATTCATGATTTCCCAGAATCGCCTCAATCTTGTAGATCCGCGCCAGTTGTATAACTCGCCTGCTGTCGGGTCCGCGATTGACCAAATCACCCAATTGTATGACCCGGTCGTCCGACTTCAAGTTCAGGGCCTCAAGAAGTTCTTCAAGCTCGTCGGCGCAACCGTGGACATCTCCGATGGCAATGGTTCTGGACATAAGATAAATTAAAGGTAGCGGATTTTGCTCGAATGTCTGTGTTTAAGGTATTTGATGCAAACTGATTGAAAGCTTGTCGTATTGCTCACAATAAACGAGGATTAAAATATATAATGGACTGGCAAATTAAAACAATGGCAGGGAAATCCTGTGCTTCAGATACGGAGTTTAAGCCGGGTGACACCGTATTCAGTCTTATCTTTAAGGACATGACAGAAGGTGTGCTCGCCCGTGCGGACATATTGAGTGATGAATTGGAGGCTTTCGAATTGGCAGGGCCTCGATTGGGTCAATGGAAACGCAGCATCAAAGAGGACGGCACGGGTGATCTTGCTCCGCAGGAACAAATGGTCGCGGCGGAGGATTTGTTTTTATCGCTTTTTGAGGATCAGAAAGATGGGGAAGCGGGCGTAGAGGAATTGGAATGTTTGGCTTTGCAGCATTTACTGGCTTTGTTGCTCGAGCGAAAACGTGTTTTGCGTTCGATGGGAGCTCGCGCCAAGGAAGGCACTCAGCGCTACCGGCACCCAAAATTGGATCGTGAGTTTGAGGTACCTGTAGTTGAGGTTAGTAGTGAATTGATGGAGAGAATAATGGAAACTATGGGAGATGTATTTTTACAGTGATGAATCTTAGATTTGGCATAACGGTCAGCGCTGTAGGCCTCCTGGGGTTTTTATTCGTGGGCTGTAAGATGAAAGATGATCCGCCCGAGAACTTCAAAGTGCCGCGCCTGTTCATGGAAGGACGCATTATGAACTACGGCTCAATCACGCCCACCGCCATGCGTTTGCCCAAGAGCGGTACTGTCGTTGAAGTAATCAAGGAGCCCTTGATAAGCGAGTTTGAGATTGTTAACGCCGAGTTGGTAAAGGTAGAGCTGGGCATGGCGCTCTTGCTCCAGTTGTCTGATCGTGGCGCACGCAGTCTATACCGCGCATCAGTGACGAATAACGGAAACCGTATTGTGGTGACGATTAACGGAAATCCCATTGGTTTTCGGCGTTTGGACGGACCCATCAATAATGGTAATTTCTACTGCTTCGTTGAAATGCGGGACGAGGTACTGAGCGATTTGGTTTTGGATTTAAAGGACAGTATCTTCTATCTGCAAAACAAGGCAGAGCGGCCTTGGTAAAAAGTTTTGAATCGACAAAGAAAGAAGATGCAGACCTGGATTCTATTTGCCTCGGGCCTTTTGCTTCAGGCTGGTATGCTCTGTGCCGAGTTGGTTTGGCCCACGCCAAACACGTCATTCGCGAGGGGTGAATCGATTGAGTCTTTTGTCCAACCAACCGCTTCCGGTAAGATAGAGTCTGGTCTTTTTGGGTGTGTTCGGGACAGGGGGCGTCGTTTTCATGAGGGCTTGGATTTATTTCCGATTGCTCGAGACGCACGGGGAGAGGCAACCGATCCTATTTTTTCAATTCTTCCGGGTCGGGTTGTTCATATAAATAAGCATTCAGGCTGGAGCAGTTATGGTCGTTACGTGGTCGTACGACATGAGGCAGAGTCACCAGCTTTCCACGGTCTCTATTCCCACATGGCTGAAATTTCACCCAATTTGAAGGTGGGGAAGCAAGTGGAGGCGGGAGAAGTTTTAGGCGTAATGGGTCGATCTGCCTCCGGCTATACGATTCCTAAATCACGGGCACACCTTCATTTTGAAATTGGTTTAATGCTGAGTGACGATTTCGGCACTTGGTATGCGCGTCAGAAATTCAAGACGCCCAATCGTCATGGTAATTGGAACGGAATGAATCTAGTGAGCGTTGATCCCCTTGGGTTTTATCGGGCGGTTCAAAAAGGCACAGCTAGGAATTTTAACGATTACCTGAAGTCGCGCCCGGTGGCAGCACGATTACGAGTATTCACAGATAAGATACCGGGGTTTCTTGAGCATTATCCTGCGCTCTTGACGCAATCTCTTAAAGATGAATCGGTTGTGGCATGGGATCTGGCTTTTACAGACTTTGGGGTGCCGAAAGAGTGGACACCAAGATACAGGGAGGAGGGCTTGAAAGGAAGTCCGGGGGAGGTTCAAATTTTAAGCTACGCGCCTGAACGCTTAAAACGCCAAACTTGCCATCGTGTTCTGGACCTGAAGGGTAAGAGGGTGGCCCTCACAAAAGAGACAAAAGCAACGCTGGAAAAGCTATTCGGCTTTTATTAAGCACTGACTTAACGGCACAAATGCCGGAAAGCCTGATTTCTACCCTTTTAATACCTTTGCCATAGGGGTGCTTCGGAATCGTAGTTTTGCCGCTAAAAAGCATGATTTCGGGCAAATTCAGGACAATCCTCGAGCCTGTTAAGCGGTTTTCGCTTGTTTCGTGTGCGGATGCTGTTTTCCTAGCGCCGTTTATGAAGCGAAGCCATCATTGTTCAGAACTTTCAAAAAACGATACCGGAAGCACCGTCCAGCTTTGCGGTTGGGTTGATTCCGTACGCGACCACGGAGGGATTCTGTTTGTGGATTTGCGTGACCGTGAAGGTCTGACGCAAATCGTGTTGGATCCGGCCAACAAGCAACTGGAATCGCAATTTGGTTCAATCAAACCAGAGTCTGTGATTGCAGTGAGTGGCGAGGTACGTGAACGGATTGGCGATACCATCAATGCCAGATTAGCGACGGGCGCCATTGAAGTCCATGCCGAAGCGCTTGAAATTTTAAATGTGTCCAAGACGCCACCATTCCCGATGGATGATTCCGCGGACAAGGTGGGCGAGGATTTGCGGATGACCTATCGCTATCTGGATTTACGGCGCACTCGCAATCTGGACATTTTACGCCTCCGGCACCGCACCAGCCAAGCGATCCGTAATTTTATGGATGAGGAGGCGTTCATCGAAGTGGAAACTCCGATGTTGTTTAAGAGTACACCTGAGGGTGCACGTGAGTTTTTAGTGCCAAGCCGAATGAACCCGGGCGCATTTTACGCGCTTCCCCAATCACCACAGCAATACAAACAAATGTTGATGGTTGCAGGAGTGGAGCGCTACTACCAACTGGCGCGCTGTTTTCGGGATGAAGATTTGAGGTCGGATCGTCAGCCGGAGTTCACGCAGTTGGACATCGAGCTTTCATTCATTGACCGCGAGGACATGTATGCCTTGATCGAGGGTTTAATGAAACGGATTTGGAAGGATGTGCTGGGGGTTGACTTGGAAACGCCGTTCTTGCGCATGAGTTACTACGATGCAATGAACCGTTTCGGGGTTGATAAGCCGGACATGCGCTTCGGTATGGAATTGCAGGATTGCGGTGAGGTTTTTGCCAATTCTGGCTTCAAGGTGTTCTCCGGCGCGCTGCAATCAGGAGGCGCAGTAAAGGCATTTAATGCCAAGGGGCTTGCGGATCTTACGCAGGGTGAATTGAGAAACCTTGAGGATGCCGCTAAATCACTGGGTGCAAAGGGACTCGCCTTTATTAAATGCGAGGGGGGTGAATGGAAATCGCCCATCCTGAAGTTCCTTTCAGAAGAAGAAAAAGCCGGCCTTGGCGAACTGCTCAATATGGAAGACGGTGACATCGTCTTTTTTGCCGCAACAGAATGGGAGCAAGCTTGCTCAATCCTGGGTCGTGTGCGTCTGGACGCCGCTCAGTTATTAGTGAAGCGAAAATTGCTGACTATTGACCCTGCGGATTACAAATTCCTTTGGGTAATTGAATTCCCCTTGATGCTTTTTGATGAGGAAGCGGGGCGTTTTGTTGCTTCCCACCACCCATTCACCGCACCGGTTACCGAGGACCTCAGTCTACTGGATAAAGATCCCAAGAAAGTGCGCGGTCAGCATTATGACCTCGTGCTCAATGGCGTGGAACTTGGGGGTGGCTCAATCCGGATCCATCAACCGGAAGTCCAGAAGAAGGTGTTTGAGGATGTTCTTAAGATTGATCCGGAAGTTGTAGAAAGCCGCTTTGGTTATATGTTGAAAGCCTTTGAATACGGCGCACCTCCCCATGGTGGCATTGCTTTTGGATTAGACCGTATGGTCACCATTCTAGCGCAACGTCATAGCATTCGCGACGTCATTGCATTCCCGAAAAATCAAAAGGGTCAGGAAATGATGACTTCCAGCCCCGGTATTGCGACCGACAAGCAATTGAGGGATCTACACATTCGATGTGCTCCGCCCAAGAGCTAGTTGTTTCTAGTCCTTGAGTTCGCCTGCGCCGTGTAAGACGTATTTGTAAGTACATAACTCGTGAAGTCCCATTGGTCCACGGGCGTGTAGGCGATCAGTGGAAATACCGATCTCTGCGCCCAGTCCAAACTCAAACCCATCCGAGAAACGGGTGCTGGCGTTGTGGAAAACCGCTGCGGAATCAACACCGTTAAGAAAGGCCTTCGCGGCAGCTTCGTCGCGTGTCACAATTGTATCTGTATGACCTGAGCCGTTCATATTGATTAAATCTACGGCGGCCTTCGTGTCGGGAACGATCGCTATTGCGATAATGAGGTCGGTATATTCGGTGGCAAAGTCCTCAGGCGTTGCGTCTACAAGAGGAAGGTTTGTTCCGGTCAGTAGCGCACGGGCAGCAGCATCTACTCGTAGCTCCACTCCGGCCTCGTGAAGGGCCTTTGCAATACCTGGAAGATGCTGTGCGGCATCTTGGTGCACGAGCAGATTTTCTGCGGCATTACAGACGCTGGGACGCTGGGTTTTCGAATTGACTACAATTGATTCTGCGAGGTCTGCGTCAACATCGGCATCGACGTAAACCGAGCAAACACCAGTGTAATGTTTAATGACTGGAATGCGACTGTTATCAACGGTAAAACGGATGAGACCCTCGCCGCCACGAGGAATGATGCAGTGAATGGTATCGTCCTGACGCAGCAGGACATTCAGGGCAGCGCGATCGGTAGTCGGAATTACCTGCACGGCATTGGAGTTAATGCCTGAAGCCTCCAATGTTTGCTGAATCAATGCCGCCAACTTCATATTGGAATGAAAGGCTTCCTTGCCACCCCTTAGGATCGAGGCATTACCTGATTTCAGGCAAAGTATAGCGCAATCAACGGTTACGTTGGGACGGGACTCATAAATAATACCAATCACGCCCATTGGAACACGTCGCTTGCGCAAATCAAAACCACGGGGCGGCTGCATGCGTTCGATTTCCTCTCCGACGGGGTCGGGAAGGGCGGCGACTTGCCTCACACCCTCAGCCATTTTAGCAATGCGTTCCGCGGTGAAAGTGAGGCGTTCTAGCATTGGGCCTGAAAGTCCGTTATCCCTGGCGGCGTTCAAATCTTTGGCGTTGGCTTCCAGAATGGCTTCGGTCTGCGCAATAAGCGTTTCAGCCAGTTGTTCGAGGAAGGCATTTTTCTTTTGAGTGTTGAGGGTTGCCAATTCCAGCGAAGCTGTTCGTGCACGTCGGGCAATGTCGACTACAAGTGATTCAATCTTATCGTTACTCATATTCTAAGCATTGATGATTTGAAGCAGTTCTGTCCAGACTGCATCGGGCAGGACACTGCCTTGTTGTTGAACTACAGCAGCGCCAAGGAGGGAGCCAAGATGCGCACATTCGGTGGCAGGCCGTCCCTTCAGCCAGCCATAAAGGAAACCAGCGGCCCAGAGGTCACCGGCAGCAGTTGTGTCAACTACCTGTTTTGCCGGAACTGGAGCGATGGTATGGACTTGGCCCGATTGAGCGACAAAAGACCCACGTGCCCCAATTTTTACCGCAGCGACGTCACAATGCTGGTGTAAGGCGCGTGCCATTGCCGGGTAGTCCTCCTGGATTCCGGTAAATGCTGCCGCTTCTTCTTCGTTGGCAAAGACAATATCGATGTAAGTATCGAGTATTTCAGGAAGAATGCCACTGCTTGCTTGGACAACCTCGAAAGAGGCGAGGTCAAGGCTGGTCGTGCATCCAGCTGCTTTTGCGGATTCCAGTACCTTTCGCATGAGTGTTTCATTGAAAAGGAGGTAGCCTTCCAGGTGGGCAAATTCATAGCCTTCAAAGTCAGCGACCTGAATTTCTTCAGGCGAAAGCGTCATGGCAGCACCCAAATGTGTACGCATGGTGCGCTCACCGTCAGGGGTCACGAGGGAGAGGCAATGACCGTTTGGAGTGGAGCCATGCTTGAAGCGATTTGTTTCGCCACCGTGAAATTTGAATTGCTTTGCATAAAATTCAGCCATTGAGCAATTGCCAAGTTTGCCAAGCAGGGCTGCGGGTGCGCCCATGCGGGCAAGGGCGAAAAGGGTATTCCCGGCGGAGCCTCCAGGTGCACGCATACTCTCGGCGGGTAGGGCTGCGATCAGGGAATCCAACTCGAAGCCGTCAACCAGTATCATGCCGCCTTTCTCGCCGTTTACTTTTTCCAAAAAATCATCCTCAACCATTGCGATGGTGTCGACTACAGGGCTTCCAACTCCAAGAATTTTCTTTTTCATAGCATGAATGTATGTAATCGAATGAGAATGTTTATAAAAAAACCGCCAATCCTGAAAATTGACGGCTTTAAGAAATTTAAAAGCTGAACATTACAGTCCGTCCCGGATGCGGGCATAAAGCACCTGAGATTCTGCGAGATTGCCAAGCTCACCGATACGAATACGGAGTTCGGTTTGGTTTCCACCCTCAGCTAAAGTTACAGATTTAATGCGCACGCTCACGAGCTGGTCACCTACTTTGCGGGCATAAATTTTAATGGAATCCTTACCGTGGCGTTCCCCGGTGCGGAAATAGCCCATGTCGTCCATCTCGCGGATGGCGACCCGGAAGATTTCAGCGACAGAAGCATCCAGAGGCGCATAGAAATAGCCCGCTGTGTAGGTTGCTGACTGTTCAAGGCCCGTTTGCGGGTCGATGGCAACTTGGGTGGTGCATCCTGAAAAAAACAACAGACCAAGGCAGGAAATAAGAGAGAAGACTAAAGCTTTTAATTTCATAAATCCGATGCAATAGGACTTTTTCAGCCAGTGCAATCCGAAGCTTAAAGAAATCTGAAAATTTATTAAGCCGAAGCGGGACAAGCTTATAAGCGAATATTTGCGGTGGAAGCCATATATAAAGCGACCTGCCTCAATTAAGAAACAGGCCGCTTATGAACACAATACCCTAACTCACTAACTTACGAACAATTTGTAGTATAAGAGTCATTTTAGGATGAAATAAGTTCCGCAAAAGTCCGTTTTTTACGAATATTTATTCACGGGTGTAATTTTTAACCTGCCAGGTGACCTCTCCGTCGCGGAAACGTGCTTTTATGCAGCTTGCTTTGCGAGCGGTTTTTGCGGAGGTAAGCACGGTACCGTCTTTTTCGCGAAGGATGGAAAACCCGCGTTTAAGGGCTGTCTGTAGATTGGTATTTTCGAGTCGCTTGTTGAGCGCGGCCAATTCGGATGAGAAATATTGCAGGCGTTGCGCAGTGGCAAATTTCAGACGATGCCCGATTGCATTAAGGTTTTGGTGGGCGAGATCGAATCGGCGCTTGGGGTCACGTGATTGTAGGCGATTTTGAAGCTCTTGCAGGTGTTCGCTGTAGCTTGCGATTCTTGTTCGGTACAACTGCACGAGACGGTTTTGTGTGTCGTCTGCCAGCATAGCCTGAAATGCCAATTGCCTTTGCGGTGACAAAAGGCGGAAGCGGGACCGCGCCTCATTTAAAAGACGTCGGTTATTGGGGGGTATCTCTTGTGCGCGTCGTTCAAGCAGGCGAGCCGCTTCGAAGAATCTTTGAAGCGACTCCAGCGATTTTGAAGAGATTATTTCGGCAGCAGCTGAGGGCGTTTCTGCTCGAAGGTCTGCGGTGTAGTCCGTGAGCACTTGATCAATTTCATGACCAACAGCAGATATGATGTGGCTATTTGAAGCAGCGATAGCGCGGGCGAGGGATTCGTTATTGAAAGGCCAGAGGTCTTCGATGCTCCCGCCGCCCCGGGTCAGGATGATGCTGTCAAAGACTGGGCTGAAGGCTTCGGCACGCTTCAGTGCCGCTTGGATTTCACCGGCGGCTTCTTTTCCCTGAACACGTACCGGAAAAACCACGACCGATCCCTTGAAGTTTCGTCGTTTGAAAATCCTCAGGAAATCTTGTAGAGCAGCGCCGGTGGGTGATGTGATGACCGCAATCCGGCGGGGCAGGGCAGGGAGTTCCTTTTTGAGTTCGGCATCAAACAACCCCTCGTTGGCCAAGGTTCGCTTAAGACGCTCCAGCTCAACCTGCAGCCTTCCTTCACCGCTGTGCAACGCGATCTTGACGATCAATTGATAGCGGCCATGCGGTGCGTAGACTGCGATGTCGGCAAAAACAGTAATGGCTTCTCCGTCGCGTAACTCAAAATCCTGCCTTGCGGCATCCCGCGCGAACAAAACGCAGGGTATCTGACTGCCGTTGTCTTTGAGTGAAAAATAAACGTGCCCGCTGCTCTGTTTACGGCAGTTCGAGATTTCCCCCCGTACCCAGACTTGAGTGAAGCTGCCTTCCAGGAGTCGTTTAATCTGGTGGGTGAGCGCCGTTACTTCAAGCACCTCGCTGGCATCAGGCTGGAAATTCAAGTGGGACATAATGCGAAATTGGGCGGGAAAGTGATTTATGGCAACTCTTGGGTAGGGTACTGCGAAGAGGTCTTGCCAGATTGGGGTCTATGTCTAGTTTGCTTGCATGGAAGAGGATTTCAACCCACCAAGTACAAGCATTCTACCAATGGCCTTGGCAGTCCTGGCGCTCGTTGTCGGCGGCGCAGGTCTTTACTTTGGTCTCAACGCAACACAAGCGCTTCGTATGCTGGAAGAAAGTGTGGACTCAAAACAAAGCAATGCCACCGAATCCGCGCAGCAAGTTGCAAATTTAAAAGATACGGTGAAAACGCTGTCAGCGAGTAACAAGGACCTTGAAATTGCGGTCTCACGATTGAGAGCCTACGGCAATGAACGGGACAAGCGCCTTAAAATCCTTACCCTTGAGTTGAGCAAACAGCAGGATCGTTTGGCGGATAATGCCAAGACCGTTAACGGAAATGCTGTTCAGGCCAATGCGCCATCCGGTGCTACCACGGTAACAGCCGGCAACTATACCATTCAATCCGGCGACACCTTTACGAAGATTGCGTCGCAGACTGGGGTCAAGTTGCAAGCCCTGCTCGACGCAAACCCTGGAGTTGATCCGCGGCGTCTGCGTGTGGGTCAAGTGATCACCATTCCCGGTAATTAATGAGCGAAGACCTACCACCCAAGGCGCGGGCGCGACCGGCCGATTGGGAAATGCTCAGTGATGAGCTTAACTTCTCCTGCCGCGTGTGGGAATTGCGCACTCGCCGTTACCGTCATCCGATCAATGCCAAAGAGGGGGATTTTTATTATTTGAATTCCCGCGATTGGGCAATCGTGGTAGCGCGGACTGTTAGCGGTGATTTGGTCATGGTGCGTCAATTCCGTTGGGGTTCGGACGCGCTGTCTTGGGAGTTGCCGGGTGGCATCGTGGATGAGGGTGAAGATCCCGTACAAGCGGGTCTGCGTGAATTGAAGGAGGAGACGGGTTATGTTGCCAAAGAGGGCGTCCTCATCGGGCAATGCAGTCCCAACCCTGCGATCCTCAACAATCAATGCTATGTTATTTTCGCCGATGGCTGTCGCTTGTCCGACTCAGGAATCGCTTGGGAAGAACATGAAGAAATGGAAATCAGAACCTTGCCGGAAGACGAGGTCATGCAGTGGGTGGCCGATAGTAAAATCGGCCACGCCCTTGCATTGGTGGGTTTCTTATTTTATCGCGTGAAGATCTCAGGCTAGCCTTACCATCTGTAATTTAGCGTAGCGCCGAATTGTTGGGGATCAGCAGGGTTCTCGTAGCGGGTTGCATTGCCATCATAGGTATTATCAAAGAAAAAGACCCTTTTTTGGTACTCTCTGTCGAAAATATTTTTGCCCCATAGGGTTAGGGTCCAATTATCCATGCTATAACCCACGGCGGCATTCACAATGGTGAAAGCACTGCGCTCCTCGTTGTGACTATTGGATTCGTAGTAGGAGTCGCTGCCCGAGAGGGTGGTATTGGCAAATAACCCATCTTGGTGCTGGTAGTCCAAGCGTAAGCTGTAGGTAAAGGAAGGGGCGTTTGCCACCTCGCGTGACGCGTTGCTTTCGTAAGCTTTGCGTGTGGCATCGAGGAATCCCAAGGTTCCGCTAAGTTTCAAATTTGAATTAATAATCCAGCTTGTATCGGATTCGATACCGAAATGCTGGGCACTTTTTCCATTGACTGTTATATAGTCAAAAAAGGAACCACTTCCCTCCGAGTCACGAAATTGAGACTTATCCCGGTAGGTATAAAATGTTGTGAGGCCAGTTAATATCGATCCCTCAAAAAATTGGCCCCTAAGGCCCGCTTCTGCTGTCCAGAGAATTTCAGCATCATACTTGATCTCGGTGCTCTGACTGAAGTTTGGGGTGCTTGCACCACCTGCCTTGTATCCTCTGGAAAGACTCAGGAAACCCATCGTGGTCGAACTAAGGTCGTGTTCATAACTGAGTGTACCTCCATAAAGGAATTCTGAGTGTCCAAGCTGATAATCAAAGGGAACAGTAGGGGCGTAATTTAAGTCAGGCCCGATCCCATCCGCTCCAACTCGGACCTTATAGTACTCTCCGCGCAGTTGAAGCGAAAGGCGGCTCTCTGATGATATACTCTTACTCGCTTGACCGAAGACGGCGTATGCCTGAGATTTGAAATCCGTATTCCATTGATACCCGCCAGAGGTCCAGCTTGCGGCACCTTTTTCGTCCAGTTCTTGCGTGTAAATACCAACAGTCCAGCGGTCGATTATTGAGGAAAGCGTATCAGCTTTCGAATCGAGGCGAACTTCTTGCGAGAACACTTTACGATCACGATGCATTAGTAGTTCATCGGTGTAAAAACTACGAGAAGGCCCTGTTATGGATGTTCCAGCTCCCCAGTCACCGTCATAGCTGTAAAGCGAGTCGGTGCCAGTGTAGGTTGTGATGGTGCTGAACTTCGCACTGGGCAGCCCCTCCCATGAGCCGCGTAGGCTTGCCGCTTTCGATTCCTGCTCGTCACGCCCGGGCTGGTCAGAATGAACCGTGAAGTCAGTATTTCCCAGCGACCATTCATCGTAGCCGTTGTCTGCATTTGCATAAAAGAGAGTGCCGTCCCAAGTCCAGTCACTGGACGGTTTCCAGCAGAGCTTCAGCCGGGTGTTAAATTCGTCGCGTTCATTGGTGTCGTCACGCTTGAGGGATTTATTTTCCCGAAAGCCGTTACTATTGAGTTGGTAAAAAGAGAGTCGAAAGGTAAGGGCTTCGGGGTCGTGCTGCAGGAGCGGGCCACCGACGGCGAGTCCGCCGCCACGAAGATCATCTTGGCCCACTGTCGCTTCTGCTTGCCCTGTCCAGTAGGAAGTAGGTTCATTGCTGACGAGCTTGACGAGGCCGGCGGCGGCGTTGACGCCAAAAGCACCTGCTTGCGGACCGCGGAGGACTTCCACTTGCTGGACATCAAAGAGGTTTCCAATCGAACCGAGTCCCGTGAAGTCGAGGTCATCGATGAGGAAGCGAACGGATGAATCTGGCGTTTCGCCTTCAAATTGGGAATTCTCGCCGATGCCGCGAATTTGGAAATAACGTGGACGGGAGGTGCCGCCGGTCCATGTGAGGTTAGGGATAGCATTAATCAGATCCTGAAAGTGGAGGCTGCCGCCTGTTTCCATGTCAGAGGAGCCAATCACGGTTGTGCTGGTACTGCTATTTGAAAGATCGGTCTCCCAAAGGCTGGCGGTTACCACTAGCTCTGGGAGTTCATGGATGAGTCCGTCATTTTTTGGCGCGTCTTTTGCAAAGACTGCGCTGGTGAGTGCCATAAATACGATACAGGTGAGGTTGTTTTTCATTTGGATCATTGCTTGGGTGTTGTGATCCAACCCCTTGGCGAGGAAATGAAAGGCCTGCTTGTTTGCGACCCTCCTTTCCCTACGCCGGTATGAGCCGGATCAGGTTCGAAGGGATCGCTCTGTGCCGAAGCAAGGAAGCATCTCAGACCCATATCAGGTCACCCCTAAGGAGAATGTAATGAGTCCTTTTAAAAGATTTAAAGTCAAACAAGAATTTCAAAAAAGCTGTTTGATATTTTGAAAAAAAGGTCGTCAAGCGGTCGGACTTTGCAAACATACCTCCATGGCTCGGATTTATTTGTCACCACCCGATTTGTGTGAAGCGGATCACGAGGCGGTTGCAACTGCCTTGGCTTCCAATTGGGTTGCGCCTGCAGGACCGGAACTAGCGGCGTTTGAGTCGGCTGTGTGCGGGCTGAGTCAACGCAAGGCCGGGCTTGCGGTCAATTCCGGCACGGCAGCGCTGCACCTGGCATTAGGAGTGCTCGGCATCGGTGAGGGCGATCACGTGCTGTGTCCGAGTTTTACCTTCGCTGCGAGCGCCAATCCAATCACTTACTGTGGAGCTACGCCTGTTTTTATCGGTAGCGAAGCACGAACCTGGAATATGGATCCCGAAGCACTAAAGGAGGCTCTGGCAGAACTCTCAGCGGCAGGAAAAAAGCCAAAAGCGGTCATCGTGGTTCAGCTCTATGGACAATGCGCCGACATGGATGCCATTGAGAGTCTGTGTGCTGAATATGAAGTTGCCCTGATTGAAGATGCGGCTGAAGCGTTAGGTGCCTCCTGCGGAGGCCGTCCAGCCGGTTCTTTTGGCGACTTTTCTTTTTTCTCCTTTAACGGAAACAAAATCATAACGACTTCCAGCGGGGGTATGTTGCTGTCGAATGATATCAAAAATCTGGAACATGCCCGAAAGCTTTCAATGCAGGCACGGGAACCTGTCATCCACTACGAGCATCGCGAATTGGGTTACAATTACAGAATGAGTAATGTGCTGGCGGCCTTGGGACGAAGTCAATTGACCGACCTCGGCAGGCGTATTGCGAATCGCAAGGGCCATTATGAAGCCTATCAAGCGGGCTTGGGCGATTTTCCGGGGATTGATTTCATGCCGATTGTCGATATGGATGCAGCGAACTTTTGGTTGTCTTGCATCACTGTAGATCCGGCAAAATGCAGCACGAGCGCAGGTGCGATAATCGGACGATTAGGGGAAGTGGATATTGAAGCACGTCCGCTATGGAAGCCTTTGCGCTTGCAACCGGTCTTCGATGGAATCCAGTATTTTGGAAGTCGTCTTGAGGAAGACTTATTCACCATGGGCTTATGTTTGCCGAGCGGTTCTTCGCTGACCGGTGACGAACGGGATGAAATTATTAAAATCGTGCGTGCTTGTTTTGATTAGAGCTGAAAGAAAATAGACTTATGCGACAGCGCTTAATACCACTATTCTTTAATTCCCGGACACTGGGTCTGTTGCTGGCATATTGGTTAATCTTGTTTGGCAGCTATTGGATCGCCTTTGAATTGCGTTTTGATTTCGCGGTTACGGAAACCTACGAGTTCGTACGTTTAAATACCTTTTGGTGGGTGCTCACTCTGAAGATAGCACTACTACTGGGTTTTGGCCAATTTGAGTCCGTACTCGCATATTTCCGTCTGCCCGATGCAGTGCGTCTCTTTTTGGCGCTCTTCGTTGCAGCGGTGGTTTTGGTTTTGTGCTGGTATCAATTCGGCGGCAAAGAAATAGCACCCCGTTCGGTTATTTTATCTGACTTACAACTTTCTTTCTTGGCTCTCGCAGGTTTTCGCCTCGTTTTTCGCCTGAAGGCAAGCAAAAGCTTGAGTGATTGGTTCAGTGTCCAAGATATCGAACGGGTGCTTGTTGTCGGTGCGGGTGAAGTGGGCGCGGGGCTTGCAGCAGAGCTCATGAGCAAGGGACGTCTGGGAATGCGCCCAGTGGCATTCTTGGATGATGATTCCAGAAAACTGGGGCGTTATGTACACGGCGTTCCCGTGGTGGGTAAAGTCGATGAATTGCCAGCGTTTGCGAAGGAATACAAAGCAAGCAAGGTAGTAGTCGCCTTTCCATCGGCTTCATTGAAACGGGTAAAGGCAGTCATTGAAAGTGCGCAGGAAGCCGGTTTGCCTGTCGATACCGTGCCGGCTATGACAGATTTGGCGATTGGAAAGGCGAAGGCTTCACAATTACGACCCCTTGAGTTGGAAGATCTCCTGGGGCGGGATTCAGTCGACCTCAATGATGACGCGATTCAAACGCTGCTGACTGGCAAGCGTGTTCTAATAACAGGAGCAGGCGGAAGCATTGGTACGGAGCTTGTAAAGCAAGTGCTTCAGCGCTGTCCTGCTGAGGTGCTTTGCCTGGATCAGTCCGAATTGGCGATATTCAATCTACAACAAAAATTGAGAGGGTCGGAGAATTCCGATACCGAAACAAAGACCCGGGTGCTTGATATCTGTGACGCCTCAAGCCTGAGGCATTTAATGGAAGGCTTTAAGCCACAGGTAGTTTTTCACGCTGCGGCGCACAAGCACGTTAATTTGATGGAAGCTCAACCTATGGAGGCGGTTAAAAACAATACCCTTGGGACTTTGTCGCTTGCCCGGATTGCAGCAGCGGTAGGCGTGGAGCATTTCATCTTTATTTCCACAGATAAAGCGATCAATCCAACTAATGTGATGGGCGCAAGTAAACGACTCGCGGAACTTGCCCTAATAGATCAACAAAAACGCGCGGTTAATTCGACCCGTTTTGTCTCCGTTCGCTTTGGC
>CBFHXZ010000013.1:0-28515 GCA_965659965.1 Coraliomargaritaceae bacterium | reverse complement strand
TTGCGCCTAGAGCTTTTAAAGAACAAATTATTGGGCATTCAGTCCGGTCAAAGTAATCTGGAAATACTGGCTTTGGAGAACAAGGCCGACGCGCTCAAGGCCCAGGGAGAGATGCTGGATTCCGCCCATTGTTATCAGGAGGCCGCGCGTCTCCAAACAGAACTAAACAAGACGTACCCTGAAAGTCCGCATGCCTCTTCGGATCGGGTTAATTACTTTCTGCGCAAGGCACAAACTGCCCAGAGTTTTGAGTTGGGGCGCTCCATTGAAAGGAATCATGCCCGCCTAAAAAAGATTCTGGCAGAGCGCCGCACCTATGACGCCGTTGAAATAATTGCCCAACTCAATCGTGATATTCAATATTTGCAGGATGCATATCCGCGCAGTTCGCTTTTTGATAAGCAATTAAAGCTTAAGATCAGTTATTTGGCTATCATTCAAAATGACTTAGGCTTTATTCAGGATAGGGTCTATGCAATGCTCTTACCCATACCTAAGGTGGATGAGTGGCAAATGGCCAAGACCGAGGTGAGCCAGGTGCTGTATCAATTTATAATGGGTGAGAATCCCAGTCGTAACATCGGGGAGACGAACCCGGTTGATTCCGTCAGTTGGCTGGAGGCCAAGGATTTCTGTAAACGCCTGGGTTGGATTATCGGCAAGCCGGTTCGTTTGCCCACCGAGCACGAGTTCCGCCAGGCTTTGGGACCGCTGCGATACGTTGTTCTGGAAGAACACGTCTGGAGCATGTTGGACGCGCGTGAGATTGCCAAACCAATCGGACAGAAGGAACCTTTTGCCAGCGGGTATTATGACCTGCTGGGTAATGTCAGCGAATGGCTTGAGTCGATTGATAGTTTTGAAGATGAAGACGCGCGCCACATTGGCGGACATGCGGGTGACCGCATCGAGGTGATTTTTGGGGTACCCCTGCGCAACACTTCACGAGCCGAGCGCAATCGCATGACCGGCTTTCGTTTTGTCGTCAATTTCACTTAGGCACTTCGATTTTTGGTTAAGCAGACAGACAGCGATTCGGAGATTGATAAGCGCGCCTTGAGGAACCAGCGCATTATTTTATTGGTAATGTTGATTGGGATGCTGCTTCCCTTTGTACTTGCGGTGATCTTTGGTGCTTTTGAATAAGCTGGAATAAGGATTTTTAAGGAATCATCCTGGAATCGGACGCATTCACAAAATTGTTTGCAGTATTGCTGGATGCGTACAAGCTGGAATAATCATGAATATGAAATGTGGTATAAACACTAAAAGTAGAGGTTTTGCTGTGGTAGAGCTATTGATCATCTTTGTAGTTGTGGTGTTACTGGCTGTCATGACCGTACCCATCTTCAAGAAGATGAATGAAGCTACTAACAAAGAAAAGAGTGCCCCGGATCCGGCTTTGATCGAAGAAGTGGGCATGCCTAAGCCTGAATAGCCTGACTTAGGCTTTTTTGAGAAATTCCACCAGACGTTCTGCGGTGGCGTGACCTATTCCCGGAACCTCGCGAAAATCTGCAATTTCTGCCTGGCGCATTTTTGCGATCGATCCAAAATGTGCCAATAAGATGCCCCGTTTGGTCTCACCCAATCCTTTGAAATCCTGTAGAATAGATTCGCGGAGTCGTTGACTGCGCAACTCGGCATTAAAACTGTTTGCGAAATGGTGAGCTTCGTCACGTAAGTGCTGCAGCAGGCGCAAGGCGGGATCATGCGCCTCGAGATTGAGCGGATCGCGCCCATCGCTGAAGAGAATCGTTTCTTTTTTCTTGGCAAGCCCGATGAGCGCGGGTGGTTCGATTCCCTGATTCAGGAAAGCGCGCAGAGCGGCACTCACCTGTCCAGCTCCGCCATCAACCACGATTAAATCAGGGAAGGGGAGTGATTCATCCCGCAAGCGGCGGTAACGACGACCCACAACCTCTTCCATTGCGCGGAAATCATCATTCCCCACAAAAGATTTTATTTTGTAGCGTCGGTATTGTTTCCGGTCGGGTCGGCCTTTTTTGAAGGTAACCATGGAGGCCACACAGAAACTGCCTGAAATATGCGAGATATCGAAGCATTCCATGTAGTCCGGGCGCGCGGGTAGGGCGAGTTTTTCTTTGAGTGAACGCACTGCTGCTTTCGGGTCTGAATGCCCGAGGGCATTGCGTTCAAATTTTCGGGTTCGTTGAGCGGTGCGCTTCAAGGCGTCGATGCGGTCACGAAAGGCGGCGGCTTTTTCATAATCGCGCGTTTCGGCGGCGGCTTGCATTTGACCCTCAAGGTCCTTGAGCCATTGACGGGCTTTGCCTTCAAGGAATTCGCAGGCTGCTTCCATACGTTGGCGGTATTCCGTTTCGGTGACCTCGTTTGGATGCCCGTATATTTCAGCGCGGGCATCATCGTATACACGCCAGCGATCCGCCCCCAGATGGGTGGGTTTGGCATCGCTTAGGAGAATGCCGAATTTCCGGCGTAATTCAGAGAGGGTTTGCCGCAAATGACCGGAATGGGCAAAGGGGCCAAAATGGCGGGAGTGCGAATCAATGCGGTTGCGGGTCAGCCGAAAACGAGGTAGGGGTTCACGCAGATCAATCCGTACCAAAAGGAAACGTTTGTCGTCAGTGAAATCGGTATTGTAGCGCGGGCGGTATTTTTTGATCAATTGCCCTTCCAGAAGAAGCGCCTCCGCCTCTGACTTAACGCGAATAATTTCGAAGTCGTGAATCAATTCCAACATCGCACGAACCTTTGGTTGCGCGATAACGAGCTTGCGGGAGGCCTGGAAATAAGTCGCCACCCGCTTCTTCAAGTCTTTGGCTTTGCCGACATACAGAGTCTGTCCCAGGCGATCCTTCATCATATAAACGCCCGGGTGGTGTGGTAGGCGGCGCACTTTTTCTTTCAGGTTTATGGGTTGCGGGTCTGGCATTTATACAAAATTGATGTAAGTTATTGGCATTAAGCAAACCTCATCCCTTTAATTCAAGTCATGTCATCCCCCGCTACGGTAGAAATCATTAATTTTGGCGATGAACTGCTCGTCGGAATACGTGCCAATGCCCATTTGGAATATCTCGGGGCGGAATTGGCGCGTTTTGGCATGCCCGTTCAGCGCGCCCGCGTCATTTGTGATTGCCCGGAAGAAATTCGTGCCGCCTTCAGTGAAGCGATGTCGCGATCGGATTTGGTGATCATGACCGGAGGTTTGGGTCCGACTGCGGATGACCTCACCCGCGAAACCATTGCCGAAGTCATAGAAGCGGAATTGGTGCATGATGCTAATGTGGAGGCGGCCATTCAGGAATACTTTCGTGCTATCGACCGCCCGATGGCGGCACATCATCAGCGGCAATGCTACGTTTTTAAGGGTGGTGAGGTATTGCCGAACGAAAAAGGCACTGCGCCGGGGCTTTACTATCAAACCAAAGGTACGACCTTGGTTTTGCTTCCGGGGCCCACGCAGGAATTAAGACCCATGTTCGAGCGGGAATTAATACCCCGGTTGCGCCGGGATGGCTTTTTGAGCGAGGCGGCTTCCTACGTTCAGGTGCGTACTTCCGGTTGTGGCGAATCTAGTATCGAGGCGCGCTTGCAAGGCATCGTTGCGGCTGAGCCAGATTTACAGGTGGCGTATTGTGCGCATTATGGGATTGTGGATGTTCGCCTCAGTAGCCGTGAAGGAAAGTTGGATGCCGCCGATTTGGAGCTTATTTCCGAGGCGGTTGCAAAGGAATGTGGAGATGATTTCTTTTGTTTTGGGAGCGGTAGCCTGGCGGAGGTGGTTCACCGTGAATTGCGTGAAATGGATCGCACCCTGGCGGTAGCGGAATCCTGCACGGGAGGAATGTTGAGTAACGCCTTCACAAACATATCCGGGGCATCGAAGACTTTTATCGGCGGTATTGTTTGTTATTCAAATGAAGTAAAGGTGATTCAGGTTGATGTGCCGGAGTCGATTTTAACGCAACATGGGGCCGTTAGTCCGGAATGTGCCATTGCGATGGCGGCGGGCGTGGCGGAGCGATTGGGTTCGCATTACGGACTCAGCGTTACCGGTTTTGCTGGACCCGACGGTGGTGATAAAAAGAATCCCGTTGGCACGATTCATCTGGGTTACCACTCCCCCGTGGGTGTATGGTCAAAAACAGTACGCTATACTGGTGGGCGCCTAGACGTAAAGGCGAGGGCGGTACACGCTGCGCTCGACTGGATGCGCCGCAAACTACTTAAGTATAAGGCTGAGGAACAGGGTGCGTGCGGCGGCTTGAATTGAGCGAAGCTTTCTCGTTGCGCTGACCACTACAGGCAGCAAGATTCCAGTTACTATGCCGGAAAAGCCGTTTACATTTATTTGCGGGGATGATGATTACCTGGTCTCTGAGGAAGGAAAGGGCTGGTTCAGTGAACAAACGGCTTCCTTGATGGATGATCTTTCGAAAGAGATTGTGGACGGTCGTGCCGGAAATGTTGCGGAAGTGGAAGATGCCATTCAGCGCTTCACCAGCGCGGTTCAGACCTTATCGCTCTTCGGGGAGCGCAAAGTTGTTTGGTTAAAGGATGTCAATTTTATGGCGGACAGTGTCACCGGGCGCGCTCAAGGCACGCTTGATTTGCTCGAACAGTTAAAAGCAGTGCTTGAGGGTTTTGAGGCAGAGAGCGTGGCGGTGATGATTACCGCGCACCCGGTGGATAAACGCCGCAGTTTTTATAAATGGGTTAAGAAGGCGTCAGATTTTAAAGCCTTGGGTACAGGCAAGGATGCAGCGCAGATATGTGCAGGGCTGGTGCGGGATACTTGCGAGACGGGCGGAGCCAAGATCAGCGCGGATGCGGTGGAATTACTGGTCGCCAAGGTAAACGGCAACACCCGTCTCTTGGTGGAAGAATGTCGCAAACTCTGCACCTACGTAGGTTCGGAGGGCGATAGCATTACGGCGCAAGTAGTCATGGAACTCGTGCCGAATTTTGGAGAGGCGGATTTCTTTGAGGCGGCAGACGCATTTTTCTCATTGGACCTGGAGTGGACGCTGCAGGCTTTGCGCCGTCATTTCTTTACCAACAATGACGCACGGGGTTTATTGGGCAGTCTTCAGTCCCGCAACCGCCTGCTCATTCAGTTGCGTGTTTTGCAGGATGCCGGTGCTATTCGTTTGGGTTCGCGGGGTTTGAACAAGCAAGAGCTTGAGGCGGCTGCGGTGACCTATGCCGCTCATTTTAGTGATGCCACCGCTAAAAGTAACCTCAATGTCTTTACGCAGCATCCCTTTTATCTGGGACGGATGGCTGGAACGGTGAGCAAAGCGCCGCTTAAGAAATGGATCGATTTTCAGTTGGCATTTGCCGAGGCCTTTGAAGCGATTATCCAAAGGCCGAACGACCAAGAGGAAGTATGCCGCGAAATGGCGGTTAAGTGCCTGAGTTAATCACAGATGGCGGTATGGGGCGGGTTTTTTTGTAGCATGTTTCCCGAAAAGCATACAATTTGTCCGTTTCACAAGTTTACAGCATGGAATCAACGCCCAACGTTCTCGCCTCTCGTTACGCTTCGCCCTCAATGTGCGCGATTTGGAGCGCAGAAGGTCGTGTGCTCCTTGAACGGGACTATTGGATCGCGGTCTTGCGCGCCCAGCGTGATCTGGGGCTCGATATTCCAGAAGCGGCTATCGACGCCTACGAGGCGGCAAAAGAGAAGTTGGATCTCGGTTCAATTCAGGAACGAGAGGCCGTTACGCGGCATGACGTAAAGGCGAGGATTGAGGAATTTTGTGCCTTGGCGGGCTACGAACATATCCACAAGGGTTTGACCAGTCGCGACCTGACGGAAAACGTGGAGCAACTGCAAATTCTACGGGGAATGGAGTTGATCCGCACCAAGACCATGGCGGTGCTCCTCAGGCTCACCGAGCGCGCCGAAACCTGGAAGGATTTGGTTATCACAGCCCGTACGCACAATGTCCCGGCCCAGCCGACCACCTTTGGTAAGCGCTTGGCCATGTTTGGTGAGGAGTTACTCTGTGCTGCCCGCGAATTGGAACGCTTAATTGAAAATTACCCCGTACGGGGACTCAAGGGGCCGGTGGGAACTCAAATGGATCTCCTGACGCTCTTCGAGGGTGATGCTGAAAAAGTCGGGGCGCTCGAGCAACGCATTTTGAAACATTTGGGAGTAGGGGCAGCCTGGAACACAGTCGGGCAAGTTTACCCTCGCGGGCTGGATTTTGAAGTGGTTTCTACTTTTGTGCGCCTCGCATCCGGTCCATCCGGATTCGCCAAAACCCTGCGCATAATGGCGGGCCATGAATTGGCGAGTGAAGGTTTTGCCAAGGGTCAGGTTGGTTCTTCTGCGATGCCTCACAAGATGAACAGTCGCAGTTGTGAACGGCTCAATGGTTTTGCCGCAATTCTAAAGGGTCACCTCACCATGGCGGCTGAGCTAAGCGGCGATCAATGGAACGAGGGCGATGTTTCCTGTTCGGTGGTGCGGCGTGTCTTCTTGCCGGATAGCTTTTACGCGATTGATGGACTACTTGAGACTTTTTTGACGATTCTCAATCAAATGGAAGTTTACCCGGCGGTAATCGAGCAAGAGAATCAGCGCTACGGTCCTTTCCTGGCGACCACCACTCTTTTAATGGAGGCGGTGAAGGCGGGTGCCGGTCGGGAAGAGGCACACGAAGCTATCAAGACCCATGCGATACAAGCGGTTCGCGACCTTCGTTCCGGAAAGATTTTACACAACGACCTCGTCGAGCGCCTGGCAGCAGATGGGCGTCTCGAGTTAAGTGCAGGCTCAATCAAAGACCTTGTGGAGGAGGCTCAAACCCTGACTGGGCAGGCTAAGCAGCAAGTGAGCGCATTTGCCGCGGCAGTACACAAGGTAGCTGACAAATACCCCGAAGCCGCCAATTATCAACCCGGCGCAATCCTTTAAGATTGCCATCAACGAACCGTCATTTACACAAAACAACAACTTTACAATAACCCAATCCATCATGTCAGAACAACTAACAGGCAATTGTCTGATCGCCCAATCGGGTGGTCCTACTTCCGTTATTAACTCCAGCCTTGCCGGTGCAATCACCGAGGCGCTAAACCACGAGGCGATTGAAGAGATTTATGGTGGTCTCAATGGGGTTCTGGGTATCCTGAATGAGAATATCATCGACCTTGCGGCAGAGTCACAACAAACCATCCGCGCCTTGCGTCATACGCCGGGTGCTGCCTTGGGCACTTGCCGTTTTAAGCTCAAGCGTTCGGAAGACTACGCCCGCGTGCTGGAAGTTTTCGAAGCGCATAATATCCGTTATTTCTTCTACGCAGGGGGTAACGACTCTCAGGACACTGCTGATAAAATTTCCAAGCTGGCTCAAGAGCGCGGCTACGACCTCCGCGTCATTGGCATTCCAAAGACCATTGATAACGACCTGGTCACAACCGACCACACTCCCGGTTACGGCAGTGTTATCAAATATGTCGCCTCTACCGTTAAGGAAGTGGCTTGCGATAATGCCGGTATGGGCCAACACGACCTGGTGCAAGTCATCGAAGTTATGGGTCGCAGCGCCGGCTGGATTGCTGCCGGGGCTGCTCTCGCGAAACGCCGCGATGATCCCAGCGGTGCACCGCATCTCATCTATTTGCCTGAAGTAGCTTTCAGCCCTGAAAAGTACATCAACGACGTACAACGCGTTTTGCAGAAGGAAAACTATTGTGTGGTCGTGGTTGGTGAAGGCCTTCTCGACAGTGACGGTAATTACATTTCCACCGACAGTACTGGTTCTGACGCCTTTGGGCATTCACAACTCGGTGGTGCCGGCGACTACCTGCGCAAGCTTGTGGAAGATAATCTGCAGATCAAGGCGCGTTCCATTAAATTCGGAATGGCGCAACGCGCCGCCGCAAACTACGCCTCGCAGGTCGATAACGATGAAGCCTTCCTTGCTGGGCAAGCGGCAGTTCAGGCAGCCATCAATGGGGAAACCGATAAAATGGTCACGCTTCTGCGCGGCGACGGCGAAACCTACAACTGTGAAACAGGCCTTGCTCCGCTCTCTGAAATCGCAAACGGCGTGAAAACATTGCCCGAAAGCTGGATTAACGAAGACGGTGTCAGCATGAGTTACCAATTCTACAAGTATGCCCAACCGTTGATTCAGGGAGAAGTGCCCATGCCTTTCGAAAACGGTGTGCCGGTACACGCACAATTCAATTGTGAAAAGGTGGAGCGCAAGCTCGCACCGCACGATTTCGAATAAGCATCGAAGTATGACTCAAATTTACATGCGCTCCCAAATGGGGGCGCATTTTTTATACCCCCAACGTTTCGAGACAGCTAACTGCAGCCTGCAGGCGTTCTTCTTTCGTCCCTTGAATACAAGTGAAGGGTAAGTTTAGCGCCACGAGGCGCGCATGAAATTTTGAGTGCAGGGAATCGCGCGCGGCAGGGCTTTCGCGTTGACCTGGATCCGGAACCCAGGGGATATCCGGCATGCAAAGAAGGTAATAGTGATAGTGGCGTTCCGCGAATTTCCCGGCGAGCCAGTCCAAGCTCCCTCCGTGGTAATGTTCACAGTAAATCAAAGTCGAGAGGAGATTGGTGTCGTGGAAAACCAATCCGTCTTGCGCAGGGTCAAAATTGGCATCCTCAAATGAAACCTGACCCTTCGCAATGAGCTCCAAATCACTCGCTTCGAGCGGGCGCTTTATTTCATCGACATAGCTGCGGATAAATTCCGCACTTAGGGGTGCTTTGAAATGCGCTGCAAGACTACTGGCAAGGGTTGTTTTTCCGGTGGATTCAGCTCCAGTTATGACAATGCGTTTCATACTGCTTGTACCCGAATAGTCGATTTCCATTCAAGCCAGCCCCTAGTCGCCAGCAGGATAAAAATAAGGAAGAGCACCGCGCTCACGTAATAACCCTGAGCAGCCCAAAGCCCGATAAAGATACAGTCAGCGATGATCCAGCATATCCAATTTTCGATATATTTGCGGCTCAACATCCATTGTGCCACAAAAGCGCAACTGGTGGCAAAGGCATCCAGGTACGGCAAATAGGCATTACTGTAATGGTCGAGAATCCCTCCCAGAAAGAGGCTAAAACCAAGGACCATAAGGAGACATCGTTTGAGGAGTCGTCGGGGTGTGTGTTCGATGTGCACTTTTGGATGACTTGTTTTGGAAGCCCTGAGCCAATTCGACCAACCGTAGACCGAGATAAAAATAAAGACCGTATTCAAGAGTAGGGTGGCATAAAGAGCCGCCTGCCAACTCAGGAAAACGTAGGTGGCATAACAGAGGATAAAAAGCGGCCAAGCCAGCAAGCGTTCCTTGATGCTCAGATAAACTCCGCTAACTCCGGTCAGCATCCCAAACCATTCAGCCGGCTGAACGGATGCAAGTTGACTCACGATTCCCTCAAACATACTGCTACGGAGGATTAATCCGCATCGTAGATGCGCACGCGTTCCCAATAAGTCGCAAAACGAGCGAGGAAATTACGGTGCAAGGGGTCTACCTGGTAAGCGTCATGGGCTGCAAGGTCGGGCAAGAGTACCGTCAGGCAAAAGTTGTAAGAGTCGTCGATGGCCGGACGTGCCTCCGTTGCGGCAGGCGTTCCCACATAAACCGCCTCGGCAGAAGCAATCCCCTGGAGGCTTTCCAGTCCCTCGAGGAATTCAGCGCGTTCTTCAGATTTTAGGTTGTCGCGCAACCAAAAGTATACGGTGTGAACAAGCATAATAAAACGGCCTTATGGCATTTGGAGGGAGGCTTCGATGCAGGCCCGTAATTCATCATGGGTGCGTGCTACCTTGAGGTCGGGACGTTCCTGAATCAGGCGTTCGGGCGGGCAGAAGAGTGCCTTGTGATCTGCAGTTTCAATCATGCTCAAATCATTGTAGGAATCGCCTGCCGCAAATGTTTCAAAATTAAGCAGCTTAAAGGCTTCCACTGCCTTGCGCTTATGATCCGGCAGGCGCAAACGATAATTTGCAATACGCCCCGTTGTATCGATTTCCAAATCATGACAAAAGAGGGTCGGGTGACCCAGTTTTGCCATCAGTGGTCCCGCAAATTGACTGAAGGTGTCCGATAGAATGACAAGACGGGTTTTTGCCGTAACCCATTCCACAAATTCCACCGCACCGGGCAAGGGATCAAGGGTGCCGATGACCTTTTCGATGTCAGCCAGCTTGAAGCCTTCCTTGTCCAGAATATCCAGACGGTAGCGCATGAGGGTATCGTAGCAGGGTTCATCGCGGGTGGTGCGCTTCAGCGCTTCAATTCCGGTGGTCTCCGCAAAGGCAATCCAGATTTCAGGAATAAGAACTCCTTCAAGGTCGAGGCAGACTATATGCATGCTTTCAAAAGCGTTGGAAAGTGCAGTTGAGTCAATCCCAATCCAGTGCTTTGAATCAAAGGGGAGGGAAGTTGTGAAGGATGGCATCCACCACCGCTTGAGCTTCGATCTCATTCAACGCGCGGCGTTGCAGACGACGGGTATGAGCCCCGCGCCAGACGAGACGGTTACTAGCACTGTCAATAATATCAATGATCAGCGTACCTTCCTCGTACTTGTCGATAAACAGCCGTCCGTAGCTATAGTCCCCAAAGTAGGGTTCCCGCCCAAAGGGCGCCGGGCCGTAACCTAAATCATGAACCTCGGTTTGGTCTTTAGTGAGGGTGTGAAAGTTTATGCGGAAGTCCGCCTCATCAGCCTTAGCGTAACCTCTGGCTTCAAGGTTATTTTGAATCGCGTAGGTGATGCGGCGATCCACCAGCGGGCTCAGGGCGATGCTACCGTAATTTTCCCGCTCTTTCCGTGTATCTATCTTAAAACTGACGTAGTTTTGTATTCGCTCTGTTTCTGCCAAGTCGTAGTCCACTGCCACAGGACTTTGGCAACCGCCAAGGATTACTAAACCAGCAAGTAAAATTAATCGCGATACAGTAGCCTTCATAATAAATCTAACATAACACGCCTATGAGTAATGGCAACCTTATGTCTTTTTAAAATCAGATTTTTGGCGGGCGTTGATTCCCTTCAAAAGCGGATCGCGTCACCGTTTCAGATGCATTGATGTCTTTGCGGCGCAGGACTGCATAGAAGGTCAGGATTAGGATTTTGAGATCCAGCAAAAAGGAAGCGTGCTCGATATACCATAGGTCAAATTCAAATTGTCGTTCCCAGGTCAGGCCATTGCGTCCATTGATTTGAGCCCAACCGGTAATTCCCGGTCGCACATCATGCCGCCGGGCTTGCTCGGCGGAGTAGCGTGGCAGGTATTCTGTCGGGAGGGGTCGAGGACCGATAAGGCTCATGTCGCCACGTAGGACGTTCCAAAGCTCCGGCAATTCATCCAAGCTGCTGGAGCGCAGAAAATGACCCCAGGCGTTGGTACGTTCGGCATCACTGCCGGCACCAATTCGCATGCTGCGAAACTTGATAATCTCAAAGGCTTGTCCTCCGCGACCAGCGCGCACTTGTCGAAAAAAGAGGGGACGCCCCAACTTCAACCACTGTAAACCAACAAGCCCCGCCAAAAAAGGCGCAAGCACGATGAGACCCAGCAAACTGGCGAAAATATCAAAAGCGCGTTTCATAGTTGAAATTGTGGGATAGTATTGAGGATGGCTGTAGCTTTGGCTATTAATAATTGATTTTCGTTTGAATCCATTCGAATTTGTGTTACCATCTAAAAATCACATTATTATTCTTACTATTATGATACTCGACGCCTCTGCCCGCAACTTTCAAGCCTTCAGCCTTACCCGTTTGCTCACTACCTGTTTTGGTTCGGGTAACGGTGAAAAAGCCTGCATCTTGATTGATCTACCTGATCCGCAGGACATCAAGGATTTTAAATTCCTAAACGACGATACCCTCTCGATCCAAAATTACGGACATGAGGTTTTTTACAAAGGCTTCAGAGACGGCGCCCTAGAGGCCATGAATTGGACCGGCGGCGAAATTTTCGCCTACCGCGAGACCGGTGGCAGTAATCTGGATATGGAGGATGTCTGCTTTGACCCCAGCGGCGAGGAACTGAGCCTCGACCGTGATATCTATACAAATTACGATATCATTCTCACCGTTTCAACTTTCTCGGCGACCGCTCCCCTTACTGCGAAGTGCAAGGAGTTTGGTTTCCGCGGTGCCACCCTTCACGGCCTGAACCAAATCATCCTCGATACCGGTCTGGCGGTAGACTACGACCTCGTCAGTGAGCAAGCTGAGGGCTTGCGCTTGGGTCTAACTGAGGCCGATCGTTTCGAGATTGATTTCCAGGTAGAGGGAGATGTTTACACCCTGATCCTCCACACCAACGGACAAGCCGCTCAAAAAAGCCACGGCTTATGCCCTCCGGGTAAACCCGATGTCGCTAACCTTCCCGCCGGTGAAGTTTATTTCGTGCCGGAAAGTGCCGAAGGGGTCTTTCCCTTCAAATACAGCGAGGAAACCATTGGCTTATTGCACGTAAAAGACGGCAGTATCTACAAGTCTCAGTTTGTCTACGGCGATTATGCCGAAATCGAGGCGCACAACCAGCGCTTGGCGGATGACCCCATGGTGGGTGCGATTGGTGAGCTTGGATTTGGAACCCAGGTCTTGCCCTTCTCGGGGCGTGATATTCAGGACGAAAAAATTCTTGGTACCATCCACGTGGCAACCGGGCGTGATGACCACCTCGGTGGGAAAATAACACCGGATCTTTTCAAGGAGCACAAAAACGCCTCGCATGACGATGTGCTTTACGCGCCGCACAAGACTCCGGAAATCCGACTTCCCGAAGCCCGCATGGTCAAGGACGGAAAGACCACCGTTTTGATTCGCAACTACAAACCTGCGGAATTCATGGTCGCCTGCCTGGAATCGATGGTTCCGGTCGAGGCTTAAATCATGCCGGACAATCCTTACGAGTGCGATACGCTCCTGCAGCAGTATCTCGTTTTTCATTACGCCACTGCTGCGGAACAGTTCCCTTATGGATTTGGGGGTGCAGATGCCCTTGATTTTCCGGCACGTTGCGTACGCGAGGGGCTCGATTTGAAAACCCTCAGGCCGGATTCCACGGCTCTGGACTTAGGTTGTGCCGTGGGGCGAAGTACTTTTGAACTGGCGCGTCACTGTACTGAGGTGCTGGGCATTGATTATTCTGCGGCCTTCATAGGGGCGGCAAATGAGTTGAAAACAAAAGGAGGTTTGCAGGCAAAACGTCTGGATGAAGGTGCCTCGTATACCAGCCTTGATCTTGAACTGGATGCTTCGATTGACCGCAGGCGTGTTCGTTTTGAAACGGGCGACGCACAGGAATTACCCGCAGAACTGGGATCCTTTGAAGTGGTTCTGGCATGCAATCTTATTTGTCGCCTGCCTGAACCAATGCGTTTGCTGAATCGCCTGCCGCAACTGGTGCGTCCCGGAGGGCAATTGTTTATGACGACGCCCTTCACATGGCTTGAAGAATACACCCCTCGCGCTAACTGGCTGGGGGAGAACAGTGCAGATTCCTATGAAGGATTGCGAAGTTCACTGGAGCCTGCCTTCGTCTTGGAGAAAACCTGGGATATGCCTTTTCTAATTCGCGAGCATGCCCGCAAATTTCAATACAGCATTGCGCAGGCGAGTCGTTGGCGTCGCACTGATGCCTGAAAAATTCGCGCAATTCAAAATTCCGTTGTGCTATCCATCCAAGTAGCCGGAACTTTTTAGTAAACTGCTAATGTAGGGCATCAACTGTTTTTTACGGCTCACAATGCCTGAAAGGAAATAGACATTATTTTTTCCGCGCTGAGGGTAGTTGATCTGGTCGAGTACCAATTGCTCGCCGCTGGCAATGAGCAGGGAGTCCTGTGAATTGACATCGGTAATGAGGAGAAAACTCAGGCCCAGCCCCTCGCTTTTGCGGTGGGCTTCCAGTGCCTTGTTGAGGGCGTCTGAGTGGGCATTGAAATTATCAAAACCCAACTCCTCGATCTGTGAGACGCTATAACGCATACCACTCTCCTGGTATTCCTTGCAATCGGAGCGTATAACCTCTTCGGGTGAATTGTTGAGGATGACTGAGCCGGATGAGAAAATGAGCTCTGCAAGGGCGGCACTTTCAATCCCGGCTATGGGTGCGAGCCATTCCAATAATTCACCTTCCAGAGGTGTCGTGGTGGGGCTATTGAGGTGCAGAGTATCGGAGATAATCCCTGACATCATGGCGCCTGCAATGGCGCGGGAGGGGGTAAGCCCGCTTTTCCGAAAGAGGTCTGCGACGATGGAACAGGTCGAGCCTACCGGACGATTGATAAAGAGGATGGGTTGCTGGGTTGGGAAGTTGCCCAATTTGTGGTGATCGAGAATCTCGGTAATCTGAACCTTGCCGGCGCCATTTACTGCCTGACTCAACTCATTGTGGTCAACGAGGGCGATTCGGGTCTTGCTGGGGCGCAGGATGTCACTCTTGGAAAAGACTCCCAGCAATTCGTTGCTCTCATTAGTCACCATGTAGAGCGGGTCATTGAGCGAGGCGATCCGGCTTTTGACGGATTGAATGCTGTCTTCTGCAGAAAAGCATTTGGCGCGTTGTTCATAAAGGCTGTCGATATGCGTGGCAGTGCGAATGATCCAGGAAGTGGAGGCAGAGTCATAAGGACTGATGATGAGGCAAACATCATTCTCCTTTGCTTGCTGGATAATTTCCCGATCAACCGCGAGACCGCCGGTTATAACGAGAAGACGCACCTTTTTCTTGATGCATAATTTCTGAATGTCGCGCCGGTCGCCCACCACAATGATAGACTGCTCTGCCGGCATGTCGGTCTCCTTGCGGTAACTCTCAAAGGATTTGAGGTGCATGGCGCCCACGCGCACGTACAACTCCTGTACCTTTTGCGAATTCACCTGATGGAGTGCTTCGGCATTCAGGGACCGCACGATGGAATCAATATTGGTTTTAACGCGCCGCATGTCTTTTGAGGAGCGTGGTTTGGGTACGAAGAATTCTCCGAGCTGGAAAAAACTGATCATTCCAAGCAGCCGGCCGGCAGTATCGGTTACCGGAAGTGCACGAACGTCATGTTTATCAATCAACTCAAGGGCTTCGGCGCAGGTGCTTTGCGGGCTAACGCTGTAGAGCTTGCGGCTCATGATCGTCTCAATCCGCGGAGTCACGTCCCCAAGGAAAACAGGCATGGGCAACTGGAAATGCTCAATGATTGCGTCGATGCGGGGGTTGGTGTTGCCGCAACGGGCTGCGATATAATGCTTTTCGCCGAGGGCGTGCTTGTAGGCAGCGTAGGCTAAAGCCGAACAGATGGCATCTGCGTCGGGATTTTTATGTCCGAGAACATAGATTGGACTCTCGCTTTCCATGATTCTTTTAAGCTGCTTAAGGATGATTTTTCAAATTAATATAACGTTAGATTTGAAAAAACAAAGGCCGGACTTTGATTAGCCCGGCCTTGTTTCTCAGAAAGTCAAATTGCAGGTATTAATCAGCACGAACAATATCGTTGCTGCTGTGAACATCGAGAATGTTGCTGGTGGGTTGCCCGTTGTTGGGATTGACCAGTTGTCCATCTTCGCCCTCGAGGTCATTGTAGAATTGAACGTGTCCGTCGAGGTATGCGATGTGACCCCCGAGACCCCAGGGGGAGTCTTTGGGCCAGTTGCCGGAACTGGTAAGACCGCGCGTCCAGGTGAGGGGGGTTGTGGTTGCGGGATCATTGCCACCTGCAGCGAGTGCAAAGTCGTATCCAAGCGGCACGCGGGTAGTCCAGTCGGTACTTGTTTGGAAGGTGTTGTTCGAATCGCGATACCCGATGATTGCGGGTATATCGCCGCCTTCACTTTCAAATTCAATAAACTTGGGGTCGGAATCGATCATCCAGACACTGGCATCGTACAATTCCACTTGCTTGGCGAGGAATTCGGCGACGGCGTGAATGTTTTTAGTATCCAGCTTGGATGCGGTGAGGGTGCGGGTGCGTCCACCTGAAGTTGAGTATGTGGCATAGGAAACGGCAATCGAACGAATGTTGGCGGAGGAGCGCATTTTGTTGGCGGTCTCACGCACCTTGCCCACAGCAGGGATGAGGATCGCAGCAAGTATGCCGATAATCGCGATAACGGTGAGTAGTTCAATCAGGGTGAAACCTGCATTCGCTGTTTTCTTTTGCTTCATAATAATTGATGCGGGGTTTAAGGGCCTGCCGACGTGCGTGTGGAGTATGCCAATTAGCGCTAAAAGTGACCTGCTGCCCGCTTTGAGGCAATACTTTTTTGGGCTCGAATTTAAGCGCAGTGCTGGATCCTTAATACGGCAAGGGGTATTTGTTGCAGAGAGCTTGAGCGATGTCACGCGCCTGAGCAATAGCGTCCGCATCCTCGGGAGCATTGAGCACTTTATCAATCGCGGTGGCGATTTCCTCCATGTCTTCCTCCACCATTCCACGCGAGGTGACTGCAGGCGTGCCAAAACGGATGCCGCTGGTCTGGAAAGGGCTGCGAGTCTCACCGGGAACGGTGTTTTTGTTGGCGGTGATGTGGGCTTGATCGAGTGCGATTTGGGCAACTTTACCGGTGAGCTCCGGGTCTTTTTTGCGCAGGTCGAGCATGAGAAGGTGGTTGTCGGTGCCGCCGCTGATGACGTGGTGTCCTTTTGCGCTTAAAGCATTGGCGAGGGCGTTGGCGTTGGCGGCAACCTGCGCTTGATATGCGCGGAAATCCTCACCGGCGGCTTCCTTGAAGCAGACTGCCTTGGCTGCAATCACATGCATGAGAGGTCCGCCCTGAGTGCCGGGAAAGACCGCCGTATCAATTTTTTTGGCGTGTTCTTCTTTGCAGAGGATAAGGCCGCCACGGGGACCACGCAGGGTTTTGTGGGTGGTGGTGGTTACAAAATCGGCGTGCTCAACGGGGGAGGGGTGCACCCCGGCGGCGACCAGTCCGGCAATGTGGGCGATGTCTGCCAGGAGGTAGGCGCCCACCTCGCGGGCGATCTCACCCATGCGGGCGAAGTCAATGGTACGTGAATAAGCGGAGGCTCCCACCGTGATCATCTTGGGCTTTTCGCGGCGGGCACTTTCGGCGATGCTGTCGTAATCGATGCGGCCATTTTCCGCGTTGACCCCGTAATTGACGACCTCGTGATAAATACCGCTGAAATTCATGGGGTGCCCGTGAGTGAGGTGACCCCCATCGGAGAGATTCATGGTGAGGATTTTGTCACCGGGTCGCAAGACAGAGAGATAAACCGCAGCGTTTGCTTGACTGCCGGAGTGGGGTTGCACGTTGGCGTGGTCGGCTCCAAAGAGTGTTTTGGCGCGTTCAATGGCAAGTTCCTCCACGCGATCAACGTGTTCGCATCCGCCGTAGTAGCGTTTGCCGGGGTACCCCTCTGCGTATTTGTTGGTCAGAACGGAACCCTGTGCCTCGATCACTGCGGGAAGGGTGAAATTTTCGGACGCGATCAGTTCGATGTGGTTTTCCTGGCGTTGCCGTTCTGCGGCAATGGCGTCCGCGATTTCGGAATCCAGTTGGGCCAGAGGGCTGGCGTTCAAATTAGTGGATGTAATACTTGTGATCATTTCTTTAAGGAAGATGAATTTTTAAATAGCTGCAAATCAGAAGGGCCAATACCAGCCGCCTTTTTTATTTCGGAGCGGTTTTAGATCGGTTTCGGCTTTAAGCTCGGTGCTTTCCGGAGTCGGGTCAAGCGCACCCGTCTCAATTTTTTCTTCGGTAACGGCTTCTGAAGTGTCATCACTCCAGAGAGGCCACCACCAGGGATCGCTGGAAAGCCCATCCTCGGTTTGACCTTCACCCACGAGTAGCGCTTCGCCGGTTTCAGGGTTTTTGCGGCTAAAAGGCCAAGTCCAATCCATTGGGCCGGCTTTACCCTGTGCATCCATTTGCATGCCCGCCGCCTCTGCGCGGACAATTAAGGCTTCTCCGAATGCTTTGCGACCGGCTTGCAGGGTCGCCAATTTTCCTGCTTCTTTTAAGGCGGCAGGCCGAATACGGGTGGGAACCCCATCCAGGGGTTGACCGGGCGCATAACTGTAATACACAAAGCCACGCCCGGCAGGGCTTAGGATTTTCCGCATCCCATCGTCCCAGCGGAGCATCACATTTTGGCCAGAGAGTAACCAGTCGCCGTTGAGGTTTCGGTCTTTGGAGGTGTCGAGTCCGCCATACTTACGAATGGTGATCTGTTCGAATCGCTCATCTTCATGTTCGATGAGCCAGTCGCCGCGGTAAAAATTACGTGCTGCTTTGCGGGATGAGAAAATATAACCAGCGGGCGCTTCAGCCTGATGCGCCTTAAAGGCGCTCAACCAATCGGCGGGGGCATTCTCCTCGGCAGTGCGGGTGATTGCCTTGAAATCGCGGGGAGCCTCTTCAATCACCACGCCAGCCGGGATGCGCGTATAATTGTGTCCCCGCGCCGCCTCCCTCAGGATGGAGTAGTCGCCATTTTCCCAGACCAAATGTAATTCACTGCCCTGTTTTATCCAGGAACCATAAAGGCCGCTTGCATCGGATCCGCCCCTATTCGTGGCGGCGCTGCGGTCTTTGGAGACAATTACGAAAACCGTCTTTCCGTCTGTTCGCTCCGTCACTTCCCAGAGGCCATAGAAAGTTGCATCCGCCTCGGCGGCCTCGGCATCCTCACGGGCAGGCGGTTTTGCCCATTGTCCCAGAATTCCCTCCGGTACCGCTTTCGCAGTCAGATCCCCGATCTTCTCTCCTTCAGAATTGTGGTAACTGACTGCCAGGTCGAAGGAACCGCGGCGAAAACGATGTTCCGAGCCATCCGCCCATTGTGCCGTAGCCACGCCTTCGAGCGTAGACCATTGTCCCTGATAGACCGTGCGGTCGGTATTTTTGACATTAAAATAGGAGGCTTCCCCATTGGGCTTGAGAATCACAATAATAGGATCGCTGGTTTTGGAAGCGACCGCCCAAGTACCTTCGAAAGAATTGGTCTTTGGCTGACCCGGGAGCTTCGTGACTACCATCAGGCAAAGGGCAATACTGCTCAGGCAAGTGAACCGATGAGTCCTTCCGCAGCGTAGCAATTTTAAAAACGGGATGCGCATCTTATCGGCATATTTTTCACGCGCCTCAGGCGCAAGTCCGTAATGCGTGGCGCGGCTTTAAATCTGCCCAATCTTCGAAAAATCCAACCGTGTGCGGCTGATCCGACCCTGCTCGAGTACGGCGCGGTCGCTTTTTTCGTTGGCATCCAGCAGACGGCCTTCGCTGAAACGAAAACGAAATTTTCCTGGACCGCAGGGTTCGTAAAGGGATCCCAGTTGAACTTTTGCCGGTACGGTTGCTTCAACGACACTCTCTGCGGTCGTCGTTTCCGGGAAGTTGACATTGATCACCTGTCCAGCAGGCGGGGGTGCAGCGAGCAGTTCACCCGTCATGCGGGCGGCATGGGCTGCGGCGGCGGTTTGGGAAAGCGCAAAAGCGCCCTCCGTTTGTCCCTTGGAGTCACGGATCGCCTCGAAGTCGGCAAAGGGCACGCATTGGCTGAAGGCGATGGCGGGCAAGCCCCACTGCGCGCCCTCAATAGCGCCCGCAACCGTACCGGAGCTCAGGATGAGGGTTTCGGTGGTGTTGTAACCGATGTTGATTCCCGAAACCACCGCATCGGGAGCCTGCTCCATTAAGTGACCGAGCGCGATGTTCACGCAATCGGTGGGAGTTCCGTTGATCGCCCAGGCCTGCACCCCTTCCGGAAAATGTGACGCACCACAGACCACTTCGATTTCGGCATGTCGGCTTATGGCACGCCCGATCCAGCTCTGCTCAAATGCCGGCGCTGCGACCGAGACTTTATATTGCGGCACCAATGCCTCCACAAGACGGTGCAGGAAGCCCGACTCAATGCCGTCGTCGTTGGTAACCAATATATGCGGTTTCATCTCGGGCATAAAAATGCTTCCTACAGATCTGCGGGACGCGCCAATACCTCTTCCGGGGCGGCGCAAATGCGTTCCCGCACTTCAGTGGGAAGTTCAATACTGCGCAACTCCCCGCTGGGCAAACGCTCGGCGTGAATGGTGGTAAGGTGGCCTTTTCCCGCTTGGGTACGGGACCCGTCTGCGTTTAGGCGGAAAATGCGAAAGCGGTAATCCAGCGAGCGATCCTTGACCGCAACCACCGCGAGATGAATTTCAATGGTATCACCAAAGTGTAGCGGAGCTGAGAATTTGCATTCCGCCCGCGTGCGGGGCCAGCCGCGCAGGGGACCTGCCTTGGTCTGAATTAAATCCAGACCCGCCGCTTCAAAAAAGTCCCGTTCTGCGGTTTCCATATAACGGAAGTAGTTAGAGAAATGCACCAAGCCCGCCATGTCGGTCTCAGAAAACTCGATTTTGCGGGTCGATCGCTGTTCAAAATGCATCATTTATCGAAAAAAATCACCTTTTTACACAAAAGCAAGGATGCCTTCGCTATCCACCCCCTAAAATCGTCCCTATTCCCCTTATTTACAGTATTTTTAAAAGAATAACATTTGTGTGTTAATAGATTGTGAACAAGTATTCGGGACATTTTGACACTAATTTTGCCCTATTTTAAAGCTTTGAAGTGTTTTTTTCTTGTCAGATTGGTTATTTTAGGAAACAAAGTCTTATCTCTTATGCGTATTAACCCTCTTAATACTGCCTTGCTTCTGACCCCTGCCATGCTTTTAAGCAGCATGGCGCAGGCGGGCGACTCCTCTTCACTTGAAGCGCGCATCCAAAGCCTTGAAGCACGGCTTGTTGCGCTCGAGAAACGTTTGGTGTCTAACGAGCAGGCGACTGAAGCGGCTCAAATCATGGCGGTTTCAAGCGGTGCCGGACTGACCGGCGGCAACTCGCTCGCCAATAGCGCAGCACTTGATATCATGGCGAACAGCGCTTGGCGCAACCTCCGCTGGACCCGTCCGGTGCAATGGCAGGGTGTCGTGCCGGGCATCTCTGAGGAAAAAGTCATCGAGTTTCTCGGTAAGCCTCCGCGCTCCGTCAAGTCGCTCAAGCCCCGCGTTGACTACGTTTTCTACTACGAGACCAGCATTGGAGATCAAAGTAATGCCCTTAGCGGGCGAATCAGTTTCCGGGACGGCATGGTTATTGCTGTTCATAAACCCAATTTTCAGGCCAAGGAAATTGCGCAGTAGCGTGATTTAACCCGGCTCGAAACAAGCAAACTAACACAACTACATATATATATGAAAAAACAAATTGCTATCGCATCTGCAATTCTTGCAGCTTCTAGCTACTCCTTCGCGGAGATCGCCTTGACTGAGTCGCTCTCAGTGGAAGGTTTCGTGGATATGTCCTACACTGATTCCGACGCCGGAAATGCAGCGTTTGGCATTGACCAAGTTGAATTCGACTTCCTCTTCAGCGCTGGCGCGGTTTCCGCCCAAGTAGACGTTGAGTATGAAGGCGGCACTACCAACGGCGCTGGTGTAGAACAAGCGTTCATCACTTATGACCTTGGTGCAAATGGTGCGATCACAGCTGGTCGTTTCGCTTCACAGCTTGGTTTCGAAGATTTCGAGCCCACTGGTCTCTATCAATACAGCAACGCTGTTTCTACCCGTTTCCTTCCTGGTTATGACCAAGGTGTGAAATACACAACTGGCAACCTCGGTGTTGCAATTGTTGACGAAGGTGGCGACGGTCAAATCGGTGATGACGGTGCAGGCAGCGACTACGCTATTGAAGTTGCTTACTCCACCGAGCTTGCTGAAGGCCTCAATGGCTTCGTTGGCGCGCGTCTCATTAAAGAAGACGGCGTAGATGACATTCGCATCATTAATGCGTATGTAACTTACGAAACCGGTGCATGGTTATTCGCAGGTGAAATCGTTGACGCCGACGCTGGTAACCTTGGTGATGCTACTGACTACCAAGTCATGGCCAACTACAGCTACAGCGACAAAGCTTCTGTAACTGCTCGTTATGCAGTAGCTGAAGACACTGAAGATGCTATCACACTTGCGCACAACTACGCACTTGCTGACAACCTCGCTGTTGTAGCTGAAGTCACAAACACAAGCCCCGACGGTGCTGGTGACGACGTACTCACCTCTGCAGTTGAGTTGCTCTTCACCTTCTAAATTCGGTTTAACTGAATTTTTCTTTAAGTCCCGTGGTCACCTGGCCACGGGGCTTTTTTCGGTAAAACCCCAACTAATAAACCTTATAAAAATGAATAAATTTATTACCCTATTAGCCTCGCTTGCCAGTATCAGTGCTGCGTATGCTGAAATTGCCCTGACAGACTCCCTTTCAATGGGCGGTTTTGTGACCATGGCGCATGTTGATTCCAACTCTGGAAACAGCGCAACCGGTGTCGACCAAGTAGAATTCGATTTTTTCTTTCAAAAGAACAAGGTCGAAGCACGGGTAGACATAGAATTTGAAGACCTAAGGGGTCGTAACGATGGAGTGGAACAAGCCTTTGTGAAATACAATTTCAACGAAACCAGTTCGCTAACCGTGGGTCGCGTGGAAACGATGTTGGGTCACGATTCAAGAGACCCCGGAGATCGCTATTTTGTCCAAGCATTATCAGGAATCGGTGCAGCACTTTCAGATTTGCAATATCAAGGCATCCGTTTTGATTACGGAAATTTCGCTATCGCGCTCAATGATTTTGCAGACAGCGGGGTTATCTTTGACAGTTCAGGGTATGGCCTAGAATTGGGTTACTCTCTTGAGATCGTAGAGGGCTTGAATGGCTTTATGGGCTTATTGCATATTGATTATGGAAATGCTGCGACCGAAGACTTATCGCTTTATAATGCTCACCTATCTTACCGATACCTTGATATCCTTTGGATTGCCGAATATTTTAGTTTTTCAGATGTTTTTTACGGTAACTATAACAGTTATTCCTTGATGGCTAATTACAGTTACAGCAATGCTGGATCCATATCCTTGTGTTATGCCGATACCCAAACATCAGGTATTGCAGGCGATATGACTACCTATGCTGCCTCACACAACTATGCTCTGAGTGATCAACTGTCTTTCATTACAGAAGTCAATAATTATGATTTTGCTGGAGACATGGGTTCCCTTACTGGAGTAACGTTGGAATTACAATTCGTTTTTTAGACTCCTAGCAGACACAAACAAAAGCCCTCAGTCATCATGGCTGGGGGTTTTTTGTTGCAAAGTGGGCTTGCCAGCAGGGGTGAAGCGTTGCTCATTAAAATAAACGTTATGAAAATCGTACTTGCATATTCGGGAGGGCTCGACACCTCCGTCCTCGTTAGCTGGCTCAAGGAGCATTATTCCGCGGAGATCATTACCTTCGCGGCGGATGTCGGACAGGAAGAGGAACTGGATGGTCTGGAGGAGAAGGCGAAAGCGACCGGCGCGAGCAAGCACTACACCCTTGATCTCGTGGAGGAATTTGCGGCGGATTTCATTTACCCCATGTTGCGCGCCAACGCCATTTACGAGGGGCAGTATTTGCTGGGCACTTCCATTGCGCGACCTCTGATTGCAAAGGCGCAGATTGGAATCGCCGAGCGCGAGGGCGCGGATGCAGTGGCGCACGGCGCGACCGGGAAGGGGAATGATCAGGTGCGCTTTGAGCTGACCTACGGCGCGCTCGCTCCACAGGTGCAAATCATTTCGCCCTGGCGAATGGAGATCTTCCGCAAGGCTTTCCCCGGACGCACCGAGATGATCGACTATTGCCGCGAGCAAAAGATCGACGTGGAGGCGAGTGCCTCCAAGCCTTATTCCATGGATCGCAATCTCCTGCATATTTCCTACGAGGCGGGCATTCTGGAAGATCCCTGGTTTGATCCCACTACGGATGAGAACAAGGGCATGTATAAATTAACGACCGCGCCCGAGGACGCGCCCGATGCCGCGGAATACGTTGAGCTGGACTTTGAGCAGGGCAACTGTGTGGCGGTGGATGGAGTCGCCATGAATCCCGCGCAGGTAATGCGTCACCTCAACGCCCTTGCGGGCAAGCATGGCGTGGGTCGCGTCGACATCGTGGAGAACCGTTTTGTTGGCATGAAGAGTCGGGGGGTTTACGAAACGCCCGCCGGGACCATCCTCCTGCACGCGCACCGCAATATGGAAACCCTTACGATGGACCGGGATCTCATGCACTTGCGCGACAGCCTCATTCCGCGTTATGCGCAGTTGGTCTACAACGGCTTTTGGTATGCCCCCGAGCGTGAAGCCCTGCAGGCTTTGATTGATGATTCCCAGAAGACAGTTACCGGGACGGTGCGTCTCAAACTCTACAAGGGGAACATCACCACCGTGGGCCGCAAATCCCCGCTTTCCCTCTACGACGAGGATATTGCTTCCATGGAAGGGGTTGCCAGTGATTACAATCCTGACGACGCCAGCGGCTTCATTCGGCTCAATGCTTTGCGTTTGCGCCGCCGCGCCGAATCCCAGGGCGGGCCGGAACTGTAGTCGCGTCTACGGGTGCTTGGTGGAAGCGACAATCATGTCGCTTTGTGTGTATGGCGTTTTATCGTCATTCATTGGCGCAGGATTCCCACTTGAAGTTGGATATTTTAAAGCGCCTTCCGAAGGCGGCTTGTGGGTGTTCATCGGGTAGGCGTTGGGCATGCGCGCGGCAACGGACGACGCCGATAATACGGCCGCTATAGGGGTCACGGCTACGAGCGGCGGCATGAAGAGTGAAAGTGTCGGAACGGAGGAAGGCATAGGGCGCGAGTGCGTTCAGGAGTGTTGTCTGGCTGAAATGCGCAGGACTGCCGGGAGGGATGGTATCGAGACCAGCCAGCGCGCTGACGTTTCGGGAACATCTGTTTCCCAGACTCCAATCCAGCGTGCGGGGCAGGCCTGTGAGTCCGCGCGGGCATTGGCGCGTGAGTCGGGGCCGAGATGTGCCTGGAGGGTTCCTGCCGCCAGCCTCAGGGCAAGGCGTGCGTGCTGGCGCAGCTGTAGATTTTCCGTTTGACGATAACCAGCCGCATGCTCCACTTCTAAGAATAGACTCAAGCTCAAGCAGACGCTCAACAGCAAGCCCACCAGCAAGAGACAAAGAGCCGTTGCCATGCCCGAGTCGCAGTCCAATTCAGCGTGAGAACGCATAATTCATGGATATAAATACTTAAGACTAATTTGTAAAATATATTTGAATTTCCACTAGCTGCCATAATGAATTGCGTCGAAGCTAGAATCGCAGCTTATTGAGGAGTTATGTACGAAGACGATCCAGAGGCTCAGCCTGAGCACGAGGAAGAATTGGATTCTTTTCCGGAAGATTTATTTTCGGAGGAGTCCCTTGTTGAGGATGATGAGAAGGACTCGATGAGCTTTCTAGAGCACATGGAGGAATTCCGCTGGACGGTCGCGCGCAGTTTGTTGGCTTTTGTGCTTGGTATAATGGTGGTGGTTTTCCTGATGCCGAAAATCGGGGGCTTCCTGCAAATGCCACTGGTGCAGGCCTATGGATCACCTGATTTGGTGGCGCAAAAATTGATCACCTATAAACCGATGGGGGTCTTCTCGGTCTTCATCCAAATCGCGCTCTTAGGGGGTCTTGTTCTTTCAATGCCGTTCGTACTATATTTTCTGGCGTGTTTTGTTGCGCCCGGTCTCACGGAGCGCGAACGCAAAGTGGTACGTCCTGCCTGTCTTGCTGCGTTTATTCTTTTCCTGCTGGGAGTGGCTGCCGCCTTTTTTATTATTCTTCCTCTGACCCTTAGCGTTTCAGTAAAGTTCAATCAATTGATGGATTTTCAAGTGCTCCTGGCGGCCTCGGAATATTACAACATGGTGGTTTGGTTCTCACTCGCCACGGGTGCGATTTTCCAGTTTCCGCTCATTTTGGTTATCCTGATCTTCATTCAAATCCTTGCCACGGCTCAGTTGAGATCCCTTCGCCGTGTTGTCTTTGTGGGTATGATGGTATTTTCCGCTTTTCTTACGCCGGGGGGCGATTTTCTTTCCCTGCCCCTGACCACTGCAATCCTTTACGGCTTATTTGAATTTGCGATTCTTGTTGGCAGCCGCATCGAAGCGCGACGCACAGCCAAAGAGAGTTAAAGACCGAAGGAAAAATCCGAAAGGGTAGGCATAAAAAAAGCGCCGACAGGACGCTATTTTTATTTGGATGCTTGGCGGACTACTGATTGGCAGCCTGCTTTTGTTTTCGCTGATCTGCCAGCACGATCATGAACATGTTGACCGAAAACCAAAAGGTGGTAGCTACCGGAACCGCTGCAAAACAGGCCTGCATTTGCGCGATCATGGGATCCGGAGAAAAGGTGTAGGGCACAAGAGTGACCGACATGTAAGCGTAGAATGCCAAGGATAGAACGACGCCCAGTGCGATTTGACCTTTGCCGAGTAATTTCTGATAGACTGCAGTTTCCATACGTAAAGCCTTATAGAAACTTTCTCTTGCCCGTCCTGTCAAAACGAAATTGAACCTCAGGATCGATTTCCCCTCTGATTTCTCGCTTGAATTCAGCTCCATGCTCCTCATCGTCTAGCTTTTCGGTATTACCACCACAGATTATGTCGCAACTTCTCATCAGTCTTTTAATTTTACTTCTCCTCTTGGCCTCGGGCTTTGTGGTATTGATTGTCCTCATGCAGCGCACGGGGCAGGGTGGGGGCATGGGCGCAGCGCTTGGGGGCGGTGCCGCAGAATCTGCCTTCGGCGCCGATACCAACGACGTCCTTACCAAAACGACTATTTATTCCATCATCGTTTTCTTCCTACTGGCCTTGGTGCTCTATCTTTTGATCCAGGCAAATTCCACGGAGAAACTCGAATCAGTGGATCCGGTTCTTCTGACTGCTCCCGCTGCTGAAACAGAAACCCCTGAAACAACGGAAGCCCCTGAAGCAGTTGTCGCTGCTCCGGTTGATGCGGAAGTCGAACTCAGCACGGCGGACGATTTGTTTGAAAGCGATGGCGCAGCAGTTGAGGTTCAAACCGATACCGGTGACGCCCTACCGAAGCCTTAATGTTTTCAAACCATAAACGCATTCCAAAAAGAATGCTCCGGTCATTCCAAACCTCTGGGTTTGTGTGTGGCCTTTTTTTTATTTTCTTTTTGCCGCAGGATAACTTGGCGGGTGATGGAGCTCGTCCGCGATTTTCGGAAGCATTAAAAGCAGAAGCCATACAGCCCTTTCTGGAAAACTTTCGGGCGCAACGTTTGCAGGGTGATTTTTGTTTCAAATTTTTATTGGAACATCTTCCGCGCCGTGGGCGCACTGTTCGATACGAAGGAACGCTTTGGGGTTCATGGAATGAAAACGGTCCGGTCACCCGTTTTTCGATTGATCCAATTAGTACACGGGAAGAATTGCATACGCTGCCACTCATGGAATGGATCACGCAAAATGGCCGGAATTCAAAAGTCTGGAGTCGCGTGGGCGGGAAGGCTTCCTTTGTCGCATTGAAGGAAACCGCGCTTATGCAACCGCTGTTTGAAGGGGTTCTTTACCGTCCCTTTGATCTGCTCATGCCCTTTATTTACTGGGATCAATACAAATACGAAGGCCCGAAGGCCATTCGCACGCGCCTGGTGCATCAATTCCTCATGCAGCCGCCAGCCGGGTTAAATCTTTCGCAGGTGCACGCCGTGCGCATGGGACTCGACAGTCAATACCAAGCGCTGATGCGCATCGAAATATTGGATACAAAAAAGAAAGTTGCGACGCGTTTTGAAGTGGAAAGTTTTAAAAAGGTGCAGGCGCAATATATTGTGAAAGGCATAACCTTGGGTGAAACGGAGCGTGGTGAACGTACGCGTTTTCGTGTCATCGCAGCGGCGGTTGGTTTGCAACTTCCGGAAAGTGTTTTTGATCCTGAAAACTTAACCGCGCCTCCGTTGATTTCTACGGATCGATTTACTGATTTGTGAGTATGCCTTGCGCGGAAAATGTATTGACAATCCTTCCACTGCGGTCACTTCTTTTAACTCGTAACTATTCTATGACCCAAGTTGCGACAAGCCCTTCTACTTTTCAACTGCAGCACGATTTAAATATCAAGTTGCAACAACTCCAATGGCAGCACGGAGAGGGCTTCATCAGCAAAACAATTCGACAGGTTTATGCATCTTTAAAACCCAGTCGACTCACCGCCCAAACCGAAGCAAGAGCAGGCGGAAGGTTGGCAAGGCTTTTTTGAATTTTCCAAAGTAGATTCTACATCTAACCCCAAACGAATACTATGCCTAAGAAAAAAGTAACCAAGAAGGCGACTAAGAAAGTTGCCCGCAAAGCACCAGCCAAGAAAAAGGCTGTTAAGAAAAAAGTCGTGAAAAAAGCCGCTAAAAAGGCACCTGCCAAAAAAGCTGCTAAGAAAAAAGCCGTGAAGAAAGCGGTTAAGAAAAAAGCACCTGCCAAAAAGAAGACTGCCAAGAAAAAAGCGGTTAAAAAAGCCGTGAAAAAGAAGGTAGTTAAAAAGGCTGCTAAAAAGAAGACTGCCAAGAAAAAAGCGGTTAAAAAAGCCGTGAAAAAGAAGGTAGTTAAAAAGGCTGCTAAAAAGAA
>CBFHXZ010000012.1:0-29086 GCA_965659965.1 Coraliomargaritaceae bacterium | reverse complement strand
GGTCTCCAAAACCGTAAGTTGTGGGTTCGAGTCCCTCCTCTCCTGCCATTCCAGACATGAAAAACCCATTCAGCAGCATCCGTCTCTTTTATAAAGAGACTCTCAACGAGCTTAAAAAGGCAGCCTGGCCGACCAAGACCGAGCTACGCGATTCAACCATCGTCGTACTCCTGGCGACCGCGCTCCTGGGCTCGTTCATCGCGTTGACGGATTTTTCTCTCATGAATGGCGTGCAGCTACTAACCGAGCTTGTCCGCTAACGCTCCCAATCCAAGGTCATCCGCCACGCCCAACCATCCAGAATGTCAAATTCCGCCTCAGTCACCGGTCCTCAGTGGTTTGCCGTCCATACTCTTTCCAATCAGGAGCAAAAAGCGAAGCGCTACCTCGACAAGTTTATTCCGGTCGAGGAAATGGAGGACTTCGTGTTTGAGGTGCTCATGCCCACTGAAACAATCACGGAGGTCAAAAGCGGTAAAAAGAAAACCGTCACCCGGAAATTTTACCCAGGCTACATCTTTGTAAAGATGCGTCTCTACGATAACGACGGCCATTTGCTCCAAAAACCCTGGTATTTTGTGCGCGAGGCGCAGGGGGTTATCAATTTCGTGGGTGGCGACCGCCCCTCACCCCTCAAGAAGTCCGAAATCGACCGCATTCAGCAACAGGTCGTGGATTCTGAAGGTAAAGAAAAGCCCAAGATCGAATACGAATTGGGCGATATGGTAAAGGTCAACGACGGACCTTTCATGAATCTTTCGGGCAAGATCGAAGAGATCGACCCCGAGCGCGGAAAACTCAAAGTTTCCGTATCTATTTTCGGGCGCTACACACCCGTTGAACTTGAATACTGGCAGGTCCAGAGAAACGAAGAAAGCTAACAATCCATGTCCAAGAAAGTCACAGGAGAAATCCGTTTACAATTGCCCGCCGGCGCCGCCAACCCGGCTCCGCCCGTCGGACCTGCGCTGGGTGCACAAGGCGTTAACATCATGGGCTTCTGTAAGGAGTTCAATGCCAAGACCAAGGACCAAGCCGGCATGATTTTGCCGACTGTCATCACGGTTTACGCTGACCGCTCGTTCACCTTCATCCTGAAGTCACCGCCCGCTGCAGTGCTCCTCAAGAAAGCGGCTGGTATCGCCAAGGGTTCTGGTGTTCCCAACCGCGAAAAGGTTGGTACCGTCACCCGCAAGCAAGTCCTCGAAATTTGTGAAATCAAGAAGGAAGACCTTAACGCCAATGATGAGGATGCCGCCTTCCATATCATTGCCGGCACCGCCCGTTCCATGGGCCTCGAAGTCGTTGACTAAGCCAATTTTTAATCACCTAAAACACTAAACATCATGCCAACCCAGCAAATCAAGGGGAGCAAACGCTTTCGTCAGGCCGCCGAAATGGTCGACCTGACCAAGACCCATACGGTCACCGAAGCGTCTGCGTTACTCAACACACTACCCAAGGCCAAGTTTGACGAAACCGTTGAGCTCTATGCCCACCTCACCGTCGATCCCCGCAAGAGCGATCAGATGGTTCGCGGCACCTTAAAACTGCCCAACGGCAGCGGAAAGACCGTTCGCGTTATCGTATTCACGGAAAACCCTGAAGAAGCCACTGCCGCCGGCGCGGAAGAAGCTGGCCTCGATGATCTTATTGAGAAAGTCACCAGTGGTTGGACCGATTTCGACGTCGCCGTCGCCACTACCAGCGCCATGAAAAGCGTACGTAAAGTGGCTCGCGTCCTCGGACCCCGTGGACTTATGCCGAACCCCAAGTCCGGCACCGTTACCGATGACATCCCCGCCGCGATTAACGAAGTTAAGGCTGGTCGCGTGGAATACAAAATGGATAAGACTGCCAACGTCGCCATCGTCATTGGGAAACGTTCCTTTACTCCGGAACAACTTGCTGAAAACGCCGAGGCAGCCGTGAAGTCACTCGCTGAGGCCAAACCCAAGTCCGCCGCTGGAAAATTCATCAAGTCGCTTGCCATCAGTGCCACTATGAGTCCCGCTGTTGCGATTGACGTCGCACCGTACAACAAAATTTAACCTGAGGAGCTGCTTAAAATGAGACCGGAAAAACAATATCTCGTCGAAGAGGTCAGTACGCACCTCGACAAATCCGACTACGTCTATCTCGCTAATTACGAGCGCATTACAGTGGACGAAATTGCTGAATTGCGCGCCACTCTCGCAGAGCACGAGGCCGAGTTCCACGTTGTAAAGAACACCATTTTCAATGTTGCTGCCCAGGCCAAGGAATTGCCCGACGTCAGCGAACACCTAAATGGCCCCACTGCCATCATTATCGGAGGTAACAATCCCTCCGGCGTTGCCAAGGCATTGGGCAAATTCTTCAAAGACAAGGAAAAGGTTGAACTGAAGGTCGGGATTCTCGACAACAAGACCCTCGACACCGCCCAGATCGAAGCCCTCGCCAAGTTGCCGGGCCTCGAATCCCTCCGCGCCCAGCTCCTTGGCCTGCTCACGCAACCCGGCACCGGTCTGGTTCGTGTCCTCAATGCCGTTCCACAAAACGTCGTCAATGTACTTCAAGCCAAAGTCCGCGAGGATAACGGCTAAACAACAGAATAAACCAACATATATAATCCGGCTAGGAGGCCTGTCCTCTTAAATGTCCCGAAAGGGCCGCTAGCTAATTGAAAGGTAAAACAACATGTCAGATATCACTAAAGATCAAGTCGTCGAATGGCTCAGCAGCCAGACCGTTCTCGAAGTATCCGAGCTCGTTAAAGAACTCGAAGAAAAATGGGGCGTTAGCGCCGCTGCTCCGGTTGCCGTTGCAGCTGCAGGTGCTCCCGCAGGTGGCGATGCCGCTGCTACCGAGGAAAAGGACGAGTTCGACGTCATCCTCACAGAAGCCGGTGGCAATAAGATTGCCGTCATTAAAGAAGTTCGCGCCCTCACCGGTCTCGGACTCAAAGAAGCCAAGGAATTGGTCGAAAGCGCTCCCAAGCCTGTCAAGGAAGGCGCTGCAAAGGACGAAGCCGAAGAAGTCAAGAAAAAGCTCGAAGCTGCCGGCGCAAAGGCAGAACTCAAATAACTCGTATCACGATTATCTGTTCTACAGTCACATTTCCACGGTTAGGCGAGCTCGCCCCCTTTCGGGCGGGCCTCGCCTAGCTGTTTTTAATTTTCGCCACCCAAGTGGCAAACCCAGTCGTTTCACCCTCCCTCCATCTCACCGCCATCCCGCACCTCAGTTATGTCAGAGCGTATCAACTTCGGTCAAATCAAGGAAGTCATTCAGCCACCCAATCTGATTGAAAATCAGATCGATTCCTTTAAGGAATTTTTACAGATAGAAGAGGCGCCCGGACAGCGCAAACCCGTTGGACTGGAAGCAGTCTTCTCGGAGGTCTTTCCTATTGAGAGTTACGACAGTCGCTGTCACCTCGAATACGTCAGCTACAACATTACACCGCCGCGCGAGTCTGAGATCGAAGCCATTCGCGAAGGGGTTACCTATTCCGTCTCCTTGTATGTGAAACTACGCCTCCGCGAAGAAGATCACATCAAAGACGAAGAAATTTATATGGGTGAATTGCCCATGATTACCAGTCGCGGTTCCTTTATCATTAATGGTGCGGAACGCGTCATTGTGAGCCAGCTCCACCGCTCACCCGGTATTGCCTTTGAGGAAAGCACCCACACCAGCGGTAAAATCCTCCACGCCTTCCGCATCATTCCCGACCGCGGAACTTGGCTTGAGGTTCAGTTTGATCAGAACGACCTCTTGTATGTCTACCTCGACCGCCGCCGCCGTCGTCGTAAGTTCCTCCTCACAACCTTGCTCCGTGCCATGGGCTACAGCTCTGACGCCGAGATCCTTGACCTCTTTTACAAACTTGAGGAAATCAAGGTATCTGATGCGCTCAAGCGTGACAGTGTTTCCAGCCTCGTCCTTACCGAGGACATCGTCGATGCCGACAAGGGTATCGTCCTTGCCCGTGCTTTCGAGCCGCTTACCAAGACCATTATTCGTTCCTTCGATAAGGCTGGTTTGAAGTCCGTCACTGCGATTGATACCACCGTGGACGACGGCGCGATCATCCGTTGCCTCAAGAAAGACCCCACCCAAAACGAAGAAGAGGCCCTCAAGGACATTTACAAGCGTCTGCGCCCCGGCGAGCCGCCCACAACTGCAAATGCTAAGGCACTCCTCAAGCGTCTCTTCCAGGACCCGCGCCGTTACGACCTCGGTCGCGTGGGACGCTATAAGCTCAATCAAAAGCTCAAGATGGATACCGACCTCGAGTTCCGCGTTATCAATGCGGACGATGTGGTGGGCGCCACCAAATACCTCACTCGCTTGAAGCGTGGCGACGGTACACTGGACGACATCGACCACTTGGGTAGTCGCCGTGTGCGTACTGTAGGTGAATTGCTGGCCAATCAGTGCCGTGTGGGTCTTGCCCGCACCGAGCGCTTGGTCAAGGAACGCATGACGCTTTACGATCAAAGTGTCGATTCCATCACGCCGCAAAAGCTGATCAATCCCAAGGCATTGAGCACCGTGATCCGCGATTTCTTCGCGCGGAGCCAGCTTTCCCAATTCATGGATCAAATCAACCCGCTAGCGGAGTTGACGCACAAACGTCGTTTGTCTGCGCTCGGGCCGGGTGGTCTCAATCGTGAACGCGCCGGTTTTGAGGTGCGCGATGTGCACCCTTCGCACTACGGTCGTATTTGCCCCATTGAAACTCCTGAAGGCCCGAACATTGGCCTGATTAACTCCCTTAGCCTCTATTCGCGCATCAATGAATTTGGATTCATCGAGACGCCGTACCGCAAGGTTGTGAAGGGTAAGGTATTGGATGATGTCGAATACCTCAACGCGGACCAGGAGGAGACTCACCTGATCGCTCAGGCGAACTCTGTCATTGATAAAAAAGGCTTCCTTCAGGGGCGTGTTACATGCCGTCGCGAAGACGAAGTGCTTGAAGTCAGCGGCGAGGAAGTGGATTACATGGACGTTTCTCCAAAGCAGCTGATTTCAGTTGCCGCGGGTCTTATTCCTTTCCTCGAGCACGACGATGCGAACCGTGCACTCATGGGTTCGAACATGCAACGCCAAGGCGTGCCCCTGCTTCAATCAGAGGCGCCGTTCGTCGGAACCGGAATCGAAAACCGTGTCGCAGTTGACTCCAAAACTGTGGAGGTCGCCGATATAGATGGTATCATCGCTCAGGTGGATGCTCGCCAAATCGTATTAACGAAGGACGGCGAATTGCCAGCCCGTGCACGCGACATCAAAACCGACCCGAAACGCGAGATTTACGTATACGAACTTCGCAAGTTCATGCGCTCCAATGCCGGCACTTGTTTCAACCAGAAACCGATCGTTACCAAGGGGCAACCCGTCAAGGCGGGGCAGGTGCTCGCGGATGGCGCCTCAACCGACGACGGGGAACTCGCCATCGGACGCAACATTCTCGTGGCTTTCATGCCATGGAACGGTTATAATTTCGAAGACGCGATTTTGATCTCTGAAAAGATCGTTAAGGAAGACATCTTCACTTCCATCCACGTGGATGAATTTGAAGTGACTGCCCGCGATACCAAGCTCGGTCCCGAAGAAATCACCCGCGACATTCCCAATGTCGGTGAGGAGGCTCTCAAGGATTTGAACCACGACGGTGTCATCCGTGTGGGTGCTGAAATCAAGCCCGGCGATATCCTTGTGGGTAAGATCACTCCCAAGTCAGAAACCGAACTGGCACCCGAGGAAAAACTCCTCCGTGCGATTTTCGGTGAGAAGGCTGCCGACGTGAAAGACACCTCGCTGGTTGTACCTTCCGGGGTACATGGTATCGTGATGGACGTTAAGGTCTCTGCCCGTATCGATGGCGAACCTGAGCAGATGTCCGCTTCCGACCGCCGCCGTCAAATTAAGAAGATTAACGAGGAATACCGTTCGCAAAACGATCGCATGCGCGACGACCTCACCGAGGCGCTCTCCAATATTCTACTGGGTGAAAAGATTCCCCTGGATGTGAAGAATGGCGAAACCGACGAGGTTATTATTCCCGCCAATCGCAAGATCACCAAGACCCTGCTTCGCCGTCTCGCTGCGGTTTCCAAGCACATCGAAATCGATCCTTCTCCGGTTCGCATCAAGATCATGGAGATCGTTGAGAGCTACCAGGGCAAATTCGACGAACTTGAGTATGAGCGTGAGCGCAAGATTGAAGCCGTTGAATCCGGTGAAGATGCCGATCAGGGCGTGGTGAAGAGCGTAAAGGTCTACATCGCCAAGAAGCGCAAAATGCAGGTGGGTGACAAGATGGCCGGTCGTCACGGAAATAAGGGTGTTGTTGCTAAGATTGTTCCCGAAGAGGACATGCCTTATCTTCCCGACGGTACCCCCGTTGAAATCTGCCTTAACCCGCTCGGCGTGCCTTCACGTATGAACGTAGGTCAGGTTTTGGAAACGCACCTCGGTTGGGCCTGTAAGAAACTCGGCATCACCGTGGCAACTCCCGTCTTTGACGGCATCAGCGAAAGCCGTGTTCGTGGTTACCTCGACGAAGCCGGTCTGCCGTCCACTGGTAAGAGTATGCTCTACGATGGCCTTACGGGGGAGCAGCTTCACGAGGAAGTCGTGGTGGGTTACATGTACATGTTGAAACTCAATCACTTGGTCGCCTCCAAGATACACGCCCGTGCGGTGGGTCCTTACAGTCTCATTACCCAGCAGCCGCTTGGTGGTAAGGCGCAGTATGGTGGCCAGCGCTTCGGAGAAATGGAAGTCTGGGCGCTTGAAGCCTACGGCGCAGCCTACACGCTGCAAGAACTGCTCACCGTTAAGTCGGATGATGTTGCCGGTCGTACCCGCATCTACGAATCACTCGTTAAGGGCGACAACAGCCTACAGGCCGGAACCCCGCAGTCCTTCAACGTTTTGATGAAGGAAATTCAAAGCCTTTGCCTCGACGTAAGTCTCGGTTCGGAGGGCAAATTCAACCTCGGCGGGGCCTCAGCGGCCATCGACGTGTAAGTATCCAAACTATAATTTAAATAGAAAGTTACACAAATGAGCACAGAAGTAGCACGCGACGTCTTAGGTTACGAAGCCACAAAATCATTCGACCGGGTCGGCATTGCAGTCGCATCACCCGATTCCATCCGCGATTGGTCACTGGGGGAAATTAAGAACCCAGAAACCATCAATTACCGTACCTTCAAGCCCGAACCTGGTGGCCTTTTCTGCCAGCGTATTTTTGGGCCCGTTCGGGATTACGAGTGCGCTTGTGGAAAATACAAGCGCATCAAGTACAAAAATGTGATCTGCGATCGCTGCGGCGTTGAGGTTACGGTCTCCCGTGTTCGCCGTGACCGCATGGGTCATATCGAACTCGCGGTACCCGTTTCCCACATCTGGTTCTTAAAGAGCATGCCCAGTCGTCTGGGTCTCCTGCTTGATATCACCGCCCGCAATCTTGAGCGCGTCATTTATTACGAGAATTATCTCGTGATTGATCCCGGTAAAACTCCGCTGGAGGAACGCCAACTCTTGACCGAGCAGGAATTCCTGCAGGCTCAGGATGAATACGGTGAGGATTCCTTTGTTGCCGGAATGGGTGCCGAGGCTGTGCGCGATGCCCTTACTCGTGTTGACCTTGAAAGCACCGTTGCCGAACTGCACGAGCAGATGCACGCCACCCGCTCAAAGCAAATCAAAAAGAAAATCTCCAAGCGCTTGAAGACCATTCAAGGTTTCATGACTTCCGGTACCCGTCCGGAATGGATGGTACTCGAAGTCCTGCCCGTCATCCCACCGGACCTTCGTCCGCTCGTTCCGCTTGAAGGTGGACGTTTCGCGACTTCCGACCTTAACGACCTTTACCGTCGTGTGATCAATCGTAACAACCGTCTCAAAAATCTTCTGCAACTCAAGACTCCGGATGTTATCATCCACAATGAGAAACGCATGTTGCAGGAAGCGGTGGACGCCTTGTTCGACAATGGTCGCCACGGCCGCGCTGTTACCGGTGCGGGTAACCGTCCGCTCAAATCCCTTTCCGATATGCTCAAGGGTAAGCAGGGTCGTTTCCGTCAAAATCTACTCGGTAAGCGCGTGGATTATTCCGGACGTTCCGTCATTGTGACCGGCCCCGAGTTGAAGCTCAACCAGTGCGGCCTGCCAAAGAAAATGGCACTCGTTCTCTTCGAACCCTTCATCATTCGCCGCCTTAAGGAACTGGGTTTTGTCCACACCGTCCGTGGTGCGCGCAAGATGATCGAAAAGCAATCACCGGAAGTTTGGGATATCCTTGAGGAAGTCACCAAGGGCCACCCTGTACTCCTCAATCGTGCGCCCACTTTGCACCGTCTTTCCATTCAGGCCTTTGAACCGGTCTTGGTTGAAGGCGACGCCATCCGCGTTCACCCGCTTGTTTGTACCGCTTACAACGCCGACTTCGACGGCGACCAAATGGCGGTCCACGTACCGCTCTCTCTGGAAGCAGTCATGGAGGCGAAGACCCTCATGATGGCGACGCACAATATCTTCTCGCCCTCAAGCGGTAAGCCCATTCTTACTCCCTCGCAGGACATTGTTCTCGGTTCCTACTTCCTGACGGTTGAGCCCCGCCGCGCGCCGTCCGAAAAACAACGCCTGCCCTTGTTGGTTAACGCCGTCGAAGTGGAAGCTGCCATTGCCGATGGTGCCCTCAACGTTCGCGATTGGATTAACTTCATCAATCCCGACTTCGAAAAAGAAGCCACTGTCTTTGGTAACACCGAAAAGAAAATCATCCGCACCACCGTCGGTCGAGTAATTTTCAATACCATTTGGCCTGAGGAGCTTGGCTTTATTAACGCCAACGTCGCCAAAGGTAAACTCGGTGACATCATCCTGCAGACCTACAAGACGGTTGGTAAAGCCCGCACCGTTGAAACCCTCGATACCCTCAAGGATGTCGGCTTTAAGATCGCCACCAAGGCAGGGGTTTCCATCGGTATTGATGACATGATCATCCCCGAGGCCAAGACCGGCATCGTTTCCAATGCGCGTAAGAAAATCGATGAGGTTGAGGCGCAGTACACCAAGGGTATCATTACCGAAGGTGAGCGTTACAATAAGATCATTGATATCTGGACCGGTACCACCGATGAAATCGCCAAGGCGGTATTCGATGAATTGAAGGACAACGGCGGTAAAGACTCCGTCAATCCGGTTTATCTCATGATGGACTCCGGTGCACGGGGTAATAAACAGCAGGTGCGCCAGCTCTGCGGTACCCGTGGATTGATGGCGAAACCTTCCGGTGAAATCATCGAACGTCCCATCCTGTCCTCCTTCCGCGAAGGTCTTTCCGTTCTGGAATACTTCATCTCCACTCACGGTGCACGTAAAGGTCTTGCCGACACCGCGCTCAAGACTGCGGACGCAGGTTACCTCACGCGTAAACTCTGTGATGTTGCCATGGATTGCATCATCGAAGAATCCGATGACGACAACCGCGAAGGTGTTTGGAAATATGCCATTTACGAAGGTGACGACGAAATCGTATCACTCTACGACCGCATCGTCGGACGTTGTTCCTCGAACGATGTTCGCAATCCCCTCAATCCGGATGAATTCCTCGTCAAGAATGGCGAGCTCATCACCGAGGAAATTGCCGCCAAAATTGAAGAAGTGGGTGTCGAGCGCATCAAGGTGCTCTCCGCGCTTACTTCCCGCAAGAAGGTCGGTATCACCGCCCTCGAATACGGCATTAACCCCGCCACCAGCGCGATGGTCGAACGCGGTTCATCCGTTGGTATTATCGCCGCGCAGTCCATTGGTGAACCGGGAACTCAGCTTACCATGCGTACCTTCCACATCGGTGGTATCGCCAGTGGTGTCCTTAAAAACCCTGAGATCAAAATCCGCTCCGGTGGTAAGATTAAATACCAGGGACTCCGCACCGTTTCCGTTCAAGGTACCAACATTGTCCTTAACAAGACCGGATCCATTCTCATCGTTGATGCTGAAGACCGCGAAATCGAAAACTACAAGATTGTAGTCGGTTCGGTGCTCACCAAAGGCGACGGCGACAGCGTTAAGAAAGGCGAAGTTCTCGCGATGTGGGATCCGCACAATATCCCCATTATCTCTGAAAAAGCCGGACGTATCGGATTCAGCGACATGATCCCCGGAGTGACCATCAAGCGTGAGCTTGACGAGTCCACCGGTCGCATCGCCACCGTTGTTATTGAGCACAAGGAAGACCTCAACCCACAAGTTGAGATCATCGACGGCAAGAACAAGGTCATCGCAACCTATGCCATTCCCACCGGGGCGCAGGTCGCCGTCAACGAAGACGACGAAATCGCACCGGGTACCATGCTTGCCAAGACCCCACGTCAGGCTTCCAAGACCCAGGACATCACCGGTGGTCTGCCTCGCGTGGCCGAGCTCTTCGAAGCCCGTCGCCCGAAGGAAGCCGCCGAAATGGCTAAGATCGAAGGGATTGTTTCCATGGACGGTACCGTTCGTGGAAAGAAGAAACTTGTGGTCACGGATCCCGACAGCGGCGACGAGGAAGCACACCTCATTCCGCATGGAAAGCACTTGACCGTTCAGATTGGCGACCTTGTTCATAAGGGACAGCATCTCACTGATGGTGGCGCCGATCCGCACGAACTCCTTGAAATCCTAGGCCGCGAACGTGTTTGTGATTACCTTATTGAGGAAATTCAAAAGGTCTACCGCCTGCAGGGTGTTACCATTAATGACAAACACATCGAGGTCATTATCGCCCAAATGCTCAAGAAGGTACGCATCACCGATCCCGGTGACTCCGAATTCTTCTGGGGTGAACAGGTTGACCGCTTTGAATTCATGAAAGCCAATGACGAGATTGACGAAGCCGGAGGCAAGGCTGCCGAAGGTGAACCCGTTCTCCTCGGTATTACCAAGGCTTCCATTGAAACCGAGTCCTTTATCTCAGCGGCGTCCTTCCAGGAAACAACCCGCGTGCTCACCGATGCTTCCACTCTTGGAAAAGTCGATGACCTCAAAGGCTTCAAGGAAAACGTCATCATGGGTCACCTCATCCCCGCCGGTACCGGATTGCCCGCGTATCGCAAGCTTCGCATCGATACCCTCGGTGCCGAAGTCGAGCAGCTCTCGCTTGAAGAAGCCGCTGAGCGCATCGAAGGGGTAGCGACACCCACTCCGGACTTCTCTGCTGAAGGTGCCGGCGGTATTCCCGGTGAAGAAGTGGTTCCCGAAGATCCCAACGCGCCCGAAAGCGCTAAGGATGCCGGAGAAGCCACCGCCGAGGAAGAAGCCAGCTAAAGCGATTCCCAGCCTTTTAATACAAAGCCCTCCGAATCAGGAGGGCTTTTTTTTGTATTTTAGGGTTGAAACCCATTCCAAAATCTCCCAATTTGTAAATTCGATTTTTGATTGAATTTCAGTTGCCCCCATACGATTTGGGCGGCCAAGCCGGCCGTCCTTACGAAAGGAAAAACTGATAATGAAAATACAAGCTATCCTATTAGCTATCCTGTCAATAAGTGCATCGATCAATGCTTACGGTAATCAGGCAGCAGCCGACCCTTCGAGGCGGCCTGAACTGATACAAGCCGTAGCCCCTCAAGCTGAGGATGCAGATGTCGGAACTGTTGTCACCGCTCTGCTCACCATCAGTGAGGAGGGTAGTATCGAGGCCGTGAAAGTTAGACACAGCAACACCCCTCGTTTCGCCGAATCCGTGGCTCAGGCAGTAAAGCATTGGCGCTTTACTCCGGCTCACCGGAACGGTGAAGCGATCCGGTCCCTTGTTCTGGTTCCCTTTCGGGTAGTACCAGCCGACACACAGGTCGCGATGCGCTAAACTGAAAACCGGATAATGCGGGTAACCGTATCATCCACTAGAAATAAAATAGAAAATAAACCGGCCGCTCTTCCAAATGGGGGAGCGGCCACTTTTTTGAGTTATCCGAGTCCCTCTGCAGGCGAAAAAATTAGAATAAAATCCTTGCACGGGGCAGGGAAGGGGCTACTTTCGCCATCTTTCTCTAATTCCAGCGTTTGATTTTCATGCCTACCATTAACCAACTTGTCCGCAACCCGCGTGCTGTGCAAAAAGCACAGTCCAAATCGCGTGCGCTTAAGAACAATCCTTTCCGCCGTGGCGTTTGCGTGCAGGTCATGACCCGCACACCTAAAAAGCCCAACTCCGCGATTCGTAAAGTTGCGAAGGTGCGCCTCACTACCGGTATCGAAGTGATCGCCTACATTCCCGATGAAGGCCACAACTTGCAGGAGCACAGCATTGTTTTGGTTCGCGGTGGTCGTGTGAAGGACCTTCCCGGTGTGCGTTACCATATCGTTCGTGGCACCCTTGACTGTCAGGGAGTTGAAAAACGCCGTCGTAGCCGTTCCAAATACGGTGTTAAAAAGCCCAAGGATTAAACCACGGCTTAGCCATTTTATTTAAACAATTTTTGAATCACTGAATTATGTCACGTCGTCGCCAAGCCGTAAAACGTCCCGTCACTCCGGATCCCCGCTACAACAGCACGCTTGTTACCACTCTGGTCAACATGATCATGGAGCGTGGTAAGCGCACCCTTGCGCAGCGCATCGTTTACACCGCCTTCCAGAAGGTCAGTGAGAAACTTGAAAAGGGCGATCCCGTCGATCTTGTCATCGGTGCCCTTGAAAATACCCGCCCCAAGCTGGAAGTGAAAAGCCGCCGTGTAGGTGGTGCCACTTATCAGGTTCCCGTAGAAGTTTCTTTTGAACGTCAGCAAAGTCTTGCCTTCCGTTGGATGGTTGCCTCAGCCCGCAAACGCAAAGGCGTTCCCATGGCTGAAGCCCTTGCCGATGAAATCGTCGACGCCTACAACAACACCGGCGCTGTCGTTAAGAAAAAAGAAGAAATGCACCGGATGGCTCAAGCCAACCGTGCCTTCGCGCATTTGCGCTGGTAGACCCTGCGGTTCAGCCGCTACCTACCACCCCCTTGTTCTTTCCCAGTCGTATCGTTTTTTATGTCAGCAGCAGCTACAGCATCCGTTAATTCTCCGAAGCGTAAGTTCCCTCTCGAGCATACGCGCAATATCGGTATTGCGGCGCATATTGATGCGGGAAAAACGACAACGACGGAAAGAATCCTCTTTTATGCCGGTGTCGTCCATAAGATGGGCGAGGTGCACGAGGGCAGTGCGATTACCGACTGGATGGAACAGGAACGCGAGCGCGGCATCACCATTACCTCCGCCGCCATTTCCTGCAACTGGACGAATGCCGAGGGCCCCTACGGCGGCATTGCCCAGCGCATCAACATCATTGATACCCCCGGTCACGTCGATTTTACCGCCGAGGTCGAACGTTCCCTGCGCGTGCTCGACGGTGCTGTCGCCGTCTTTTGCGCTGTCGCCGGAGTGCAACCACAGTCCGAGACCGTTTGGCGACAAATGAATAAATACGAGGTTCCCCGTATTGCCTTTATCAATAAAATGGATCGCACCGGCGCGGATTTCTTCGCTGCGGTCACCTCCATGCGCGAACGTCTCGGAGCCAAAGCACAACCCATTTTTATTCCCATCGGTGCCGAGGAAGATTTTATCGGACTCATCGATCTGGCTTCCATGAAAGCGCTCTTTTACGACGCCGCCGATGCCAGCGGAATGACGTACAAAACCCTTGAAATCCCCGCCGAGTATCAGGAGCAGGCCGCCGAATCACGCGAACAGTTGATCGAAGCGCTTGCCGATTGTGACGACGAACTCGCGGACTTGTACCTCGGGGGAGGGGAGCTCACCGCAGGTGCCATCCGCGACGCAATACGCCGCGCCACCATCAAACATGAATTCTGTGCCGTCATTCCAGGAAGCGCTTTTAAAAACAAAGGCGTCCAGTCTGTCCTTGAATCCGTAGTTAATTATTTGCCCGCCCCGCTGGATTTGCCGCCCATGAAAGGCGAAGACAGCAAGGGCCGCACCATTGAAGTCGTCCCCGACGATAACGCCAAAGTCGCCGGTCTCGCCTTCAAGCTCATGAACGATCCCTTTGTCGGCAAACTCGTCTTTTTCCGCATTTATTCCGGCGCCCTGAAAAAAGGAAGCAGCCTGCACAATGCCCGCACCGGCAAGACCGAGCGCATTTCCCGCCTCCTGGTCTTGAAAGCCGATGCCCGTGACGATATCGACAGCGCCTATTCCGGTGATATCTGCGCCCTCGTGGGTGCCCGCGACGTCATCACCGGCGATACCCTTAGTACCAAAGGCTACGACCTACGCCTCGAACCGCCCACCTTTCCGGAACCGGTCATCTCCATGTCCATTGAGCCCAAGACCTCCGCCGATCAGGAAAAGATGGCGCTCGGTTTGCAACGCTTGGCAGAAGAAGACCCCACCTTCGTGGTCAGTACCGACGAAGAAACCGGGCAGACCCTTATCGCGGGCATGGGCGAGCTACACCTCGAAATCATCAAAGACCGCCTCTTCCGTGAATTTAAAGTGGGTGCCGCTGCCGGTCGCCCGCAAATCGCCTATCGCGAAGCCTTCGGCCTTGCGACAGAGGGCGAGGGCAAGTTCATCCGCCAGAGCGGCGGCAAGGGTCAGTACGGGCACGCGCGTATTAAAATTGAACCACTCGAAAGAGGAAAGGGCATTGAAGTGGAAGACAAAACCGTCGGCGGCGTCATTCCCAAGGAATTCATCAAGCCCACCTTGGACGGCATCCGCGAGGCCGCCTGCAACGGAGTGCTCGCCGGTTATCCCGTCGTCGATTTTAAAGCCACCCTTCACGATGGATCCTTCCACGAAGTCGATTCCTCCGAAATGGCCTTTAAAATGGCGGGTCTCTTTGCCTTCCGCCAAGCCATGGAGCAATCCAGTCCCGTGCTCCTCGAACCGATCATGGCAGTGGAAATCGAAACCCCCGAGGAATACCAGGGCGATATCCTTGGCGACCTCAACCGCCGCCGTGGCCAAATTCAGAATATCGCCAACAAAGGCAACTTCGCGACCTTTTCTGCCGCAGTTCCCCTTTCCGAGATGTTCGGTTATTCAACCATCGTCCGCTCCCTCAGCAAAGGCAGGGCCTCCTTCAGTATGGAGCCCAAATCCTTCGAGGAAGTCCCACCCAACGTTTTAAAGTCAATCCAGGAAAGCACCCTTCACGGTACTTCCTATTAATTCAACCCATCCAAATTCAACCAACTAATACTAATTATGAGTGCACCTAAAATCCGTATCCGCCTTAAAGGCTTTGATTACCGCGTTGTCGACCAGTCCGCTTTGGACATCGTCGAGACCGCCAAACGCTCCGGAGCTCGCGTTGCCGGCCCCGTTCCCATGCCCACACGCATTGAGAAATTCACCGTCAATCGTTCTGTTCACGTCAACAAAAAGGCCATGGATCAGTTCGAAGTCCGGACCCACAAACGCCTCATTGACATCATCGAACCGACTGCCGCTACCGTCGACGAGTTGAAGAAGCTCAATCTCCCCGCTGGCGTCGATATTTCCATTAATGTGTAGTTGCCGGAAATTTCCAAAATCGGGTGTTGACGCAGGCGAAAAAACAACCTTTTCTCTCGCGCTCGCTCTATTAACAGCGATCTTTCCACATTTTTTAATCTCTAAAGCAGGTCTAATCCAAACGGAGCCTCTGTTCCACCTGCCAATTAGTTTATGAACGTAGCCCTACTAGGTAAAAAGATAGGTATGACACAGGTATTTGACGACGCAAATCGTCTTGTACCGGTTACCGTCATCGAAGCCGGTCCCTGCCCCGTAACACAGGTTAAGTCTGACGAAACCGACGGCTACAACGCCGTACAAATTGGTTTCCGTGCTCAAAAAGCCCAGCGCCTTTCCAAGGCTGCCCGCGGTCACTTAAAAAAAGCCGGAGTCGATGCGCAGGCGGAACTCAGCGAATTCCGCACCAATGGTGACCATGAATTGAACGTCGGCGATGTCCTCACGGTTGAGCGTTTCGAAGCCGGACAGAAAATTGACGTCATTGGAACTTCCAAGGGCCGCGGTTTCCAGGGTGTTGTTAAACGCTATGGTTTTGCCGGTGGACCCGCCTCGCACGGTTCCATGTTCCACCGCCGTGGTGGTTCTTATGGTATGTGCCAGTGGCCCGGCCACGTTATCAAGGGCAAGAAGATGCCCGGTCATATGGGTGATGTGCAGCGCACCGTTCAAAACCTCACTGTCGTGAAGGTCGTGCCCGAGAAAAACCTCATCCTTATCAAGGGAAGCGTCCCCGGCGCACGCGGCAGTCTCCTGACTGTTCGTTCCGCTGTTAAAAACAAAGTCCGCAAGGGATAAGCCAACCGCCAGCCTAAACGAACATGAAACTTAAAGTTTACACCGCCGACGGAAGCAGCAGCGAAGAAAAAGAATTCGCGGCATTCCCACAATTTGAAGACGACAAGGGCGTGGCAGCGCTTCGCCAAGTCGTCATCGCGCACCAGGCCAACCTGCGCCAGGGCAACGCCAGCACCAAGACCCGTGCAGAGGTCAGAGGTTCCGGTAAGAAGCTCTTCCGCCAAAAGGGCAGCGGTACCGCCCGTCAGGGTTCCCGCCGCGTTCCCCACCAGCGTCATGGTGGTATCGCCCACGGCCCCAAGCCCCGAGATTTCTCGCAAAAAATTAACCGTAAGATGAAGCAACTCGCCTTCCAGCGCGCACTTTTTGAACGCGCCAACGAAGGCCGCCTCGCCGTGATCGAAACGATCCAAAGCGAAGCGCCCAAGACCAAGGTCTTTAATCAGGTGCTCACTTCCGTGCTCCCCGAACGCGGCAAGGTACTCCTCATCGACGATTCCTTTGAAAACAACGCTGCCCTTGCGGCCCGGAATATTGAGGGCGTTGTCCTCACTGAAGCCGGTGACCTCAGCACGCTCGATGTGGTGCGCTACCCGCACATCCTCGTCAGCGCAAAAGGCATCGAAACCATCCTCGCACGCGCCAACGGAGCTGAATAACCATGATTATCGCCGACAAAATCCTGCGCGAGTACCGCGTGACTGAAAAAGCTGCCAACCTCGCAGCCAACCTTAACCAATACACCTTCGAAGTGGCGCCCGACGCCAACCGCAAGGAGATCGCCCGTGCGGTCGAACAAGTTTTCAACGTCACCGTTACGAACGTGAACACCCTTATTCGCAAGCCCAAAGCCAAAACCGACCGCGCCCGCCGCGGACGTCCCGGCACTAAGGGTGGCCACAAAAAAGCCATCGTCACCCTGAAAGAGGGTGATGCCATCGAACTCGTTTAAACCTCTAAGAGAACGCAAACCATGCCACTTAACAGTTCCAGACCACTCACCCCAGGACAGCGCTTCCTTACCCGCAACAAGCAGGACGTCTCCAAAAAGGAGCCGGAACGCCGTCTTACCAAGCACAAGCACATCAAAAAAGGCCGCAACTGCTACGGACGCATCACGTCCCGTCGTCGTGGTGGCGGTCACAAACGTGCCTACCGCATCATTGATTTTCGTCGCGACAAACTCGACATTCCCGCCAAAGTGCAGGCCATCGAGTACGACCCCAACCGTACCGCCAACCTCGCCCTCCTGGCCTATGCCGACGGTGAAAAACGCTACATTCTCGCACCGCGCGGCGTGAAGGCAGGGGACGTCCTCCTCAATGTCGACAAGCCCGTCGAATTTCAGCCCGGTTATTCCATGCCCCTGAGCTTGATTCCTGCTGCGACCAAAATTCATGCGATTGAATTGCACCCCGGACGCGGCGCACAGATCGCCCGTTCCGCAGGACAAAACGCACAACTTATTTCCATCGATGGTGAGCGTGCTACCGTCAAACTACCTTCCGGCGAAATCCGCTACTTGAACTCCAAATGCCGTGCCACCATTGGTGAAGTCGGTAATTACGAGCATCAAAATCAAAGCCTCGGAAAGGCAGGCCGCAACCGCTGGTTGGGTCGCCGCCCCCGTGTTCGCGGTGTCGCCATGAATCCCGTTGATCACCCCATGGGTGGTGGTGAGGGCCGTACTTCCGGTGGTGGGCATCCCCAGTCGCCATGGGGTCAGCTTTCCAAAGGATTCCCAACCCGCAAAAAATCCAATCCAACCAATTCACAAATTCTGGTGCGCCGCAACGGTCGCCCCATGAAGCGTAAATAATCCAACGAGGTTTTTCTTATGTCACGTTCCGTAAAAAAAGGATTTTTCGTCGATCCACACCTTTCTAAGAAAGTGGATGCCGCTCAGGCCAGCAATGACCGCAAGCCTATTCAAACATGGTCGCGTCGTTCCACGATCACCCCAGATTTTGTAGGGCTGAACTTCAACGTTCACAACGGCCGCAGTTTCCTGCCCGTTTACGTCACCGAAAATATGGTCGGTCACAAGCTCGGTGAGTTTGCGCCCACCCGCACCTTTAAATCACACCAAAACAGCTAGCCCCGCGCTGCCGTACCGCTCCGTTTAATGTCGCTTAACACACAGATTTCCAAAGCTTGGATCACCGGCCTTTTCGCCGTGGTGACTGCCTTGACCTGTGTGGCGACGACGACTCAACCACATTTCATCACCGAGGGGCTTTACTCGCCCAACGCCGCTCCCGTCAAGGAAGTGCTCGCCGGTGAAAGTGCTGACATGGTTGTCTTGGACGGCGGTTCTCGCCAAGGCTTCCGCAACGGTATGATTTGCCGTATCGACCGCGGTTCACGCACTATCGGAGAAGTTATCATCATTGCTTCACACCGCCAGCGCGCTGCCGCCCTCATTCTTCAAATCGCTCCCGAGACCACCATTCAGTCCGGCGATATCGCACGTATTCAAACAATTCAAAACTCATAACCCTTCATCAAAATGCAGGTTCAAGCTTATACTAAATATGCCCGGATGTCGCCCGTCAAAGTGCGCGATATTACCCGTGCCATCCAAGGCCGTAATGCCGCCGAGGCCGTCGAAATCCTCCGCTTCATCCCGCGTAAATCAGCCCGCCTCGTGAGCAAGACCCTTAAGTCCGCCATCGCAAACGCTGAAAACAATAACAACCTTTCGTCCGATACCCTCACCATTCAATCCGCCACCGTCGAGCAGGGTCCCGCCTTCAAACGCTTTCGCCCCGCCGCCCGCGGTTCGGCACACCCCTACAAAAAAGCTACCAGCCATATCCGCATCATCCTCACCGACGACGCCTAACCTAACTTTTATCTAAATCATATGGGACAAAAAACGCATCCAACCGGCTTCCGACTTGCCGTCAACCGCGACTGGGATTCCCGCTGGTACGCCAGCAAAAAAGAATTCCCCGGCTATCTCAAGGAAGACCACACCATCCGTACCTTCCTCGAGAAGAAACTGCGCTACGCCTCCGTGCCCCGCATCTTCATCGAGCGCGCCTCGGGTCGTATCCGCGTTAAAATTTATACCGCCCGCCCCGGTGTCGTTATCGGACGCAAGGGCCAGGAACTCGATAAGCTAAAAGCCGAGCTTAACAAAAAGGTCGGCAAGGACATCATGCTCGACATTCAGGAAGTCAAGCGCCCCGATCTTTCCGCGCAACTCGTTGCCGAAAACGTTGCCCTCCAACTCGAGCGTCGGATTGCCTTCCGCCGCGCTATGAAGCGCGCCGTTCAAACCACCATGGCTATGGGCGCTGAAGGCATCCGTATTCAATGCAGCGGTCGTCTTGGTGGCGCCGACATTGCCCGTACCGAGCAACAACGCGAGGGTAAGGTTCCCCTTCAAACCCTCCGTGCTGAAATTGACTACGGCTTCAGCGAAGCCAGCACCGTTTACGGCATCATCGGCATCAAATGCTGGATCTGCCTGCCCGATGACGACTCCGAATAATTCCATCTATTCATACCTAGCTTAAACTTTTCACATCGCGAACCATGGCACTTCTTCCATCACGCACCAAATACCGCAAGGTCCACAAAGGCCGTATTTACGGCACCGCCCAAAAAGGTAACACCCTCGCCTTCGGCGAATTCGGTATTCAGTCCCTTTCACGCGGTCGCATGACTTCCCAACAAATTGAGGCGGCCCGTGTTGCAATGACACGTAGCCTCAAACGTAAGGGTAAAGTCTGGATCCGCGTCTTCCCACATAAACCCGTCACCAAAAAACCCGCTGAAACCCGTATGGGTAAAGGTAAGGGTGGGGTAGACCGTTGGGTCGCCGTCATTAAACCCGGCACCATGCTCTTCGAAATCGCCGGTTGCTCCCCAACCGCCGCCCGCGAAGCCCTGCGCCTCGCCGATACCAAGCTGCCTTTCCGCTGCCGCTTTGTCTCCCGCGACGAAATCTAAACGCGATAATCAACCACCGAACAAACTCTCCAAATGAACACCAAGGATATACGCGAAATGTCAGAAGCTGAAATTGAAAAAAAGCTGCGTGATACCCGTGACGCTCAAGTCAACCTCCGTCTGCGCAAGCAGACCGGACAAGTCGAGCATCCGCACGAATTTACCAACCTGCGACGCGAAATCGCACGCCTCGAAACCATCCTTCGCGAGAAAAAACTCGCCGCTAACGAGGCTTAATCTACCAGCACCGCACTATTATGGAAGCAACCGCTACACGCAACTCCCGCAAATCCCTTATCGGCACAGTTACCAGCCGTTCCGGGGATAAGACCGTTAAGGTCACCTATTTCTATAAGATCCCACACCCGCTCTACCGCAAGGAGATCAAACGTAAAACCGTGGTCCACGTTCATGACGAAGCCAATGACTGCGGACTTGGCGACCGTGTGGAAATCATGGAAACCCGTCCCATCAGCAAACTCAAGCGCTGGCGCGTCACCCGTGTCATTGAACGCGCTCCCAAGCTGGACGATTCCATCGCTGAAGCGGCAGAACCTGAAACAGCAGTTGATGCGCCGGAAGTTGCTGAGGCAACCGAAGTCGCTGAAACCGCCGAAGCGTCAGAAACCAAGGAATCCTAAGCGCACAAACCGATCACCCGTCACCTTTCTAACATTCAATAGTCCTTAAGTCATGATACAGATGAACAGCCGCGTTTTTATCGCGGACAACACCGGCGCCAAATCCGCCGAAATGATCCGCCGCCTTGGTCAAAACAAGACTACTGCCTCCGTGGGCGATGTGATTGTCTGCAACGTCAAGGAATCCTCTACCGATGCTTCCGTCAAAAAGGGTGAGGTCGTTCGTGCTGTGGTCGTGCGCACCGTTGCCCCCATTCGCCGCGGAGATGGCAGTTATCTCCGCTTTGATAATAACGCCGTCGTCATCATCAATGCAGACGGCAATCCCAAAGGCACCCGCATCTTCGGCCCCGTAGCCCGTGAGCTGCGTGCCAAATACATGAAAATCATTTCCCTCGCACCGGAGGTACTCTAGACATGGCTAAAACAATCAAACGCGAACAGGAAGTAGTCGTTATCGCAGGCGCCCATAAAGGCAAGCGCGGCAAAGTCCTCGAAGTCAAGGCCCCCGAAAAAATCCTCGTGGAGGGCGTTAATCTCATCACCAAGTATGAGCGCAAGACTCAGGAAAACCCCGAGGGGGGATCCGTTCAGCGCGAAGCACCCATTCATTATTCCAACGTCATGCCCGCTGAAAAGTATGACGCCAAATCCAAATAATCTTACCGCACACTCATCCTAAACCGCCGGGTCGGAAATCCGGCAGTCGAAAAATGGAAACTTCTCTTCTACAAAAACAATACACTGAAAAAGCGATTCCCGAATTGATGAAAAAATTCGGTTTCGAAAATCCGCATGTGGTGCCCGCGATCAGCAAGGTCGTCATCAATTCCGGATTCAGCGCAAGCTCCGACAAAAATCACGTGGCCTACGTCCATGACGAGATCACCAAGATCGCCGGACAGCGCCCCGTTATCACCAAGGCCAAACTCAGCATTTCAAACTTCAAACTGCGCGAAGGTCAGCCCATCGGCTGCAAGGTTACCCTCCGTGGGCGCGCCATGTATGATTTCCTCGCACGGCTTATCCTCATCGCATTACCCTGTATCCGCGACTTCCGTGGCGTCCCCGCCAAACTCGACGGTCAGGGTAACTACACCCTAGGTATTGCCGACCACACCATCTTCCCCGAAGTCAGCGCAGACGGCACCAACGCAATCATCGGTATGGATATTTGCATCAATACCTCCGCGTTCAATGACGAACACGGTCGCGAGCTCCTGAGCTGCCTTGGCATGCCCTTCCGCAAATCCTCTTCCGAACTCGCTGCCCAAGAAGCTCCCCAGGCCCCCGCCGAGGAAGCCTCCGCAGAAACCACTGAAGCATAAATTACTTTTTAAAACACCATGGCTAAAATATCCGCAATTCACCGCAACAAAAAGCGCGAGCGCCTCATCGCGAAATACGCTGCCAAGCGCAAAGAGCTCAAGGCGATCCTCGCAAACCCCGAGACCACTGACGAGGAGTTCTACAAGGCACAGGCCAAACTCTGCAAGCTCCCCAAAAACAGCTCGCCCATTCGCGCCCGCAACCGCTGCTCCGTTACCGGTCGCCCCCGCGCTTTCATCCGTAAATTCGGTCTTTCCCGTATCACCTTCCGCGAATTGGCGTCTCAGGGCAAAATCCCCGGTGTCACCAAGTCCTCCTGGTAACCCATCTTTTCATCACACTAACCAAATCTGAAAACCCAGCAGTAAAATACTATGGCAGTTCACGATACCATCGGTGATTTCCTCACCATCATCCGTAACGCCAGTGCCGCTAACAAAGACACTGCCGTTACCCCTCATTCCAAGATGCGTCTCGCGCTTCTCAAAATCCTCAAGGACGAAGGCTATATCGCCAGTTTCCGCGAAGGACAAAACGAGAAGGGCTTCAAAACCTTGGAGATCAAATTTAAATACGTCGACAGCACCCCTGCCATCACCGGCATCGAGCGCCACAGCACTCCGGGTCGTCGCCTCTACTATGGTGCGCGTGAGATCCCCCGCGTCCTCGGTGGCCTCGGCGTCGCTATCCTCACAACCTCCAAAGGCGTCATGCGCGCCCGCGATGCCCGTGAAAACGGCATCGGCGGCGAGCTCGTCTGTAAAGTCTGGTAATTCAACCGACCGTCACAATGAGCAGAATTGGTAAACTTCCCGTCCCCATCCTCGACAAGGCAAACGTCACCGTCGAAGGTCAAACCGTGCGCGCCGAGGGCCCCAAGGGCAAGCTTGAGCAAACCTTCGACAGCGCCGTAAAAATTGAAATCGTCGACAACGAGGTACGCCTCAGCCCCGTCGATGACAGCCGCCATGCCAACGCCATGTATGGAACCGCCCGTTCCATCATCAACAACATGGTTAACGGTGTCGTTGAAGGCTTCCAAAAACAAATTGAAATCAAGGGTGTTGGTTTCCGCGCCGCCCTCAAAGGCAAAGTACTTGATATCGCCCTTGGTAAATCCCATCCCTGCGAGATTGAAATTCCCGAAGGCATCACCGTTACCATTAAAGAAAATACCAAGCTCACCATCGAAGGAGCCGACAAACAAATGGTCGGTGAAATCACCGCCTCCATTTACGCTTTCTATCCTGCCGAACCCTACAAAGGTAAGGGCGTTCACATCGTCGGTCAGTATGTCCGTCGCAAGGAAGGTAAGAAGTCCGCATAACCACTCTATTTAGGAGATTCCCATCCATGAAACTCGAAAAGAAAAAGCACCTCTTGCAGCGCCGCCGCTGGCGCATCCGTAAAAAGATTACCGGAACCGCCGAGCGTCCCCGCCTCGCGGTGCATTTCTCCAACAAACACATCTACGCCCAGTGCATCGACGATGACAAGGGCCACACCATGGCTTACGTCTCCTCCGTCACCAAAGACGGCGGTTTGAAAGCCAATACCGAGGGCGCCACCGCGCTGGGTCAGCAAATCGCTGAAAAAGCCAAAGCTGCTGGTATCAGCAGCGTTGTCTTTGACCGTTCCGGTCGCCGTTACCACGGTTGTGTTAAATCCTTTGCCGAAGCAGCCCGCGAAGGCGGTCTCCAATTCTAACGCCATTGCTATGAGTCAATCGAAACGATCATTTTCTTCCCATAAAGAAACCGAGGTAGCACCCGAATTCACCGAAAAGGTGGTGCACATTAACCGTTGCGCCAAAGTCGTGAAGGGCGGTCGCCGCTTCAGCTTTGCTGCCCTCGTTGTGGTAGGTAATCAAAAAGGCGAAGTAGGCGTAGGCTACGGTAAAGCCAAAGAAGTACCCGAGTGTATTCGCAAGGGTACCGAACAGGCCAAAAAGAACCTCGTTAGCATCAACCTTCGCGGTGAAACCATCCCTCATGCCGTTCGCGGTATTTCCGATGGCGGCGAAGTGCTCCTGCGCCCGGCTACCGATGGTACCGGTGTTATCGCGGGTGGCGGCGTTCGCGCCGTCCTCGAAGCCGTGGGTATCAACAACGTCCTTTCCAAATCCCTCGGTTCCAACAACCACCTCGCCATGGTCAATGCCACTATGGACGCCCTCTTGCAACTCCGCTCCAAGGACGAAATCAAAAATCTCCGCTTCGCCAAGCCTGAGGCCGCTGAAGCCGAAGCCTAAGCCATTCTAGAACCATGAATCTCGATAAAATTCCAACCATCAAGGGTGCGACCCATCCCACCAAGCGTCTCGGGCGCGGGGAGGGCAGTGGCCACGGTAAAACCTCCGGTAAAGGCCACAAAGGTCAGAAAGCCCGTTCCGGTGGCGGTATTCGCATCGGTTTTGAGGGCGGTCAAATGCCACTCTACCGCAAGCTCCCCCGCCGTGGTTTTAACAACTTTAATTTCCGCACGAGTTTCCAAACCGTCAATGTCGGCGAGCTTGAAAAAGTCGAAGGCAACACCGTTAATCGCGAGTCCCTGCTCAAGGCCGGCTTGATTCGCGACAACAACGAGGGCATCAAACTCCTCGGAGACGGCGAAATTTCCAAGGCGCTCACAGTTCATGTGGACCGCGCCTCCAGTTCTGCCACCCAGAAGATCGAGGCTGCCGGCGGCACACTCGTCCTCAGTAACGACAGCGAAGCACCAGCCGAAGCCGAGACTCCAGTCGAAGCCGAAACTGAGGCCGCGCCCGCGCCCGAGGCCGAAACTGCTCCCGAAACCAACGCCGACGACCCTTCTGAAAAAGCATAAACGCAACACCCGCACGCAGCGGGTTTAAAGATTTCGATCCATGCTCTCCGCATTTACCAATTCTCTCAAGATTCCGGAACTTCGCCAAAAGATCTTCTTCACCTTGGCATTGCTCTTTATTGCCCGGGTTGGCGCAAACATCCCCCTTCCGGGCATGAACCCCGGACCCATCCAGGAATACTTGAGCAATGAAGCTGGAGCGGGCGGTGGACTCCTCGGTCTCTACAATATGTTTACCGGTGGTGCTTTGCTCAACGGTGCGCTCTTCGCGCTCGGTATCATGCCTTACATCAGCGCCTCCATTATCATGCAATTGATGGGCGCAGTCTTTCCGGGCCTTGCGCGTCTTCAACAGGAGGGCGATGTCGGCCGTCAAAAGATCAATCAATACACCCGTTACCTCACCATCGCAATCTGCTTGGTGCAGGGTCTCATGTTGCTGGTGGCACTTGGCACAAATCCCGCCAGCCTCATTCCCGGCTTTAACCCCGCGGTCTATGGCGAGGTTGTCCTGATGGGCAAAATACAATTCCTCATCACCGGAACCATCTTCCTCACCGCCGGTTCCATGATTATGGTCTGGCTCGGTGAACAGATCACTCAAAAGGGCATCGGTAACGGTATTTCCCTCCTCATTACCGTTAGTATTATTTCCGGACTCCCCGGTGCCGTTATTCAAACTTACCAACTCTTTACTGCACCCGTTGGTTCAGAATCCCAGTTGGGTCTGCCGCAGGGTGTCCTTATGTTGGCACTCCTCTTTATTGTGACCGCTGGCCTGGTCGCCATCACCCAGGCTCAGCGCAAAATCCCCGTGCAGTACGCCAAGCGCGTAGTCGGGCGCAAGGTCTACGGCGGGCAAAGCTCCTTCCTGCCGCTCAAGGTCAATTATGCCGGCGTTATGCCCGTTATTTTTGCCAGCGCCATTCTCATGTTCCCGACCCAAATCCTATATTTCCTTGGGAAAAATACCGGCATGAATTTCTTCAATGAATTTGCCGACACCCTTGGTCGCGGGCAATTTGCCTACTACTTGGTCTTCGGTCTCCTTATCTTTGTTTTTAGTTATTTCTGGGTCTCCCTCATGTTCAAACCTGTCCAGATTGCGGACGACCTTAAGAAAAACGGTGGCTACGTGCCCGGTGTGCGCCCCGGCGAACCCACCGCCCAGTTCCTCGATTTCATCATGACGCGTCTGACCCTGGCAGGTGCGCTCGCCCTGACCCTCATCGCGTTGTTCCCCGATATCCTGCTCGTGGGTTACAAAATCCCCAACAGCGTCGCGATCTTCTTCGGTGGTACCGGTATGCTCATTACCGTCGGGGTGCTCCTCGATACCATGCGCCAAATTGAGACCTTCCTTTTGCAGCGCCACTACGACGGTTTCCTTAAAAAGGGTAAAATCCGCGGACGCTCCACAACCCGCAGTCGTCAGCTCGTCGATTCCACCGGCCTGCAGGATTTTTGGACCGCCTGGCGTCCGCTCCTCATCCTCGCAATTGCACTTTTCGTTCTCGGTATCATTTCCTGGCTTATCAATCTTGGCTAATGACCCTCTGGGTCGTTCCAGACCCTATCAAAATTTTCCTTGTTCTTTGAATTCGATTCAATCGCTTGAAAAACGGTGAAACCCGTTCGCACAGTTGAAGCTATCCAAGCTATACGCGAAGCCTGTCAAGTCGCCGCTACGGTGCTTGCCCGCATGGTGGATGCCGTCGAAGTCGGCGTAAATACCTACGACCTCGACCAGCTTGGCCGCAAACTCATCGCCGAATTGGGTGCCGAGAGCGCTTGCTTTAATTACCGCCATCAAAACAACGTTTTTCCCGCCTACACCTGCATTTCAGTCAACGAGGAAATCGTTCACGGAATCGGCCGCCTTCAGCGCGCCATTGCCCCCGGCGACCTCGTCTCCCTCGATGTCGTTGTGCGTTACCGGGGTATGATCGGTGACAACGCCACTACCGTTGGAGTTGCCCCCATCGCTAAAGAAAACCAGGCCCTCCTCGACGTAACCCGCGATTCCCTTGATTACGCCATCAGCTACGCTCGCCCGGGCAACCGCGTCGGCGACATTTCCAATGCCGTACAACGCTTCATCAAACCCCATAAATTCGGGATTGTACGCGATTTTGTCGGGCACGGAGTCGGAACGGGCATGCATGAACCCCCGCAAATCCCCAATTTTGGACCCCGCGGACGTGGCCCCCTCCTGAAACCCGGCATGGCACTCGCCATCGAGCCCATGATCAACCGAGGTAGCAGCGAAATTAAAATGCTCGACGACGGCTGGACCGCTGTAACCCGCGACGGCCTCCCCTCCGCCCATTTTGAACACACCATTCTTCTCACTGAATCGGATCCTGAAATTTTAACCTTATTAAAGAATTAACTTTCCAAAACCAAATTAACTGCTATTTTAACGCACTTTTTCGCTCAATAGCGCTCAATTAACACATCAGAACCATGCCTCGTATACTTGGAGTCGACATTCCAGCCAACAAAAAGCTCGTTTACGCGCTTCGCTACATCTATGGCCTCGGGCCCACACGCGCCAAAACCATCGTGGACGAAGCCGGTTTTGATCCGGATCGCCGTGCCGGTGACCTCAATGAGGAAGAACTCAACAAGCTCGCCAACCTGGTTGCCGAAAAGAATTACATCGTGGAAGGTGACCTCCGTCGTGAAGTCACTGCCAATCTCAAACGCCTCTCTGCCATCCGCAGCTGGCGTGGAATGCGCCACATGCGCGGACTTCCCGTTCGCGGACAGCGCACTAAAACCAATGCCCGCACTCGCAAGGGAGCCGTCAAACCCATCCGTAAATAAGTCCCTTACCGGTACATATCCTTTTTAAAATGAGCGAAGAGAACGAACAAAACACCGAAGAAGAGGCAAAGGCCGCGAGCCCGGCTGCCGAAGCACCCGCCGAAGCCGCACCTGCCGAGGAAACTCCGGCCCCCGAAGCCGCAACTGAAGCCGCACCCGCTAAGGAAGCTCCGGTAGCCGAAGAGGCCGCCGCTGAAGAGGCTCCTGTCAAAAAAGAAGAAACCGCGGAGGATCTCCTTAAGAGCGACCTCGAGGGTGTCAAAATTCGCCGCGCTAAAGGCAGCAAGAATATCACCGTCGGTGTCGTCAACGTCCTTGCCACCTTTAATAACACCAAAGTGACCTTTGCCGATCCTCGTGGCAACGTCATCTCCTGGTCCAGTGCCGGTAAATGTAATTTCCGCGGATCCCGCAAATCCACCGCCTACGCCGCTCAGGTCGTCACTCAAGACGCCGGACGGGTCGCCATGTCTCACGGCATGAAGGAAGTAGTCGTTAAACTCAACGGTCCCGGTATGGGCCGTGACTCTGCGGTTCGCGCGCTTCAATCCATGGGCATGATTGTCACCGAGATTATCGACGTGACCCCCGTTCCACACAACGGATGTCGTGCTCCCAAACGTCGTCGTGTCTAAGGTGATTCTGCCACCCCGACACTCACACTCACAGTAAGCAGAAACAAAATATATAACATCATGGCCCGCTACACAGGACCTACTACCCGTATCAACCGCCGTTTTGGTCAGGCTATTTTTGCCCCCACCAAGGCGTTTGAACGCAAACCACACCCTCCCGGTCAACATGGACCGCGCCTACGTCGCAAACTCAGCGACTACGCCATCGGACTCAACGAGAAGCAAAAACTTCGCTTCATGTACGGTATGACCGAGAAACAGTTTCGCCTCACTTTCGAAAAGGCCAAGAACCAACGCGGGGTGACCGGTGAGATTTTCCTTCAACTGCTCGAGTCCCGTCTCGATAGCGTGGTCTATCGCCTTGGATTCGCAAAATCCCGTTCTGCTGCACGCCAGTTTGTTGGCCATGGTCACATTGTCGTCAACGGCAAGAAAACAGACATCTCCAGTTTCATTGTTAAAGAAGGCGACGAGATTGAAGTCCGCGAGCGCACCTCTTCACGTCAGCTTGCCACGCGCAGCATGGACGAAAGCCAGGCTCGCACCGTCCCTGAAT
>CBFHXZ010000011.1:0-29446 GCA_965659965.1 Coraliomargaritaceae bacterium | reverse complement strand
TCTTCTTCGGTAATATAATTAGCTGTGATTGCGTATCCTGTTCCTATTTCAAAAGCTCTAGAATTAGAAGAATCACTCACTCCTACTACGCTTGCATCAGCATAATTAGTGGTCCAATCTTCAGGTACGGTATATGTAGCATTGCCAACACTTATAGTGTAAGAAAAACATAACTGGTAAGATGACAGTAAAATTAAGGAGATTGGGTAAATGTATTTCATAAAAAAGTTTCTAAACACCCCACAATAGATAGCTAACTATTTATATTTCAATCAACGAGTAACAAATAATCGCACCTATTTGCCTCCGTACGCTTAGCCAAACTGTCCCCGAACCAAGGAGCTATGCCCTACTGCTTGGGAACCTCGCCCTCGGCATCGCCTGCTGGCGGAGCAAGCAAAAGGCTAACTGATTAAGGCCCACCAAATAGACTCCTGAAGCCTATTGAGTGCCCCTGAATTGGTAATCATCAGGTCGTCAGTGGTCCCCTAAGGGTGGCTCCACTTTAAAGCCCTATTTTCTATTACTGGTGGCAGATGTATTCAAAATACTTGTATTTAAGGAACTTTTTTTAAAATATTGAAACTATGAAAGGGTGGTATTGCTTATGCCGTGATACAAACTCTCAGTCAAAACACCCCCCTAAAGCTCCCTTACCCTCCTCCCAGCGCGAACATTCCGCCAAAACGCTATACCCTCTTATATATGAAATCCTTATGCGCACCCCTCTATTGTTTAAAACATTTCAGTGCATCGGTCTCCGTCCTTTTGTTTGGCCTCAGTGCTTGGTTCTGCGGAAACGCTATGTTGGTCGCGCAGCCCAATGTCGTCATTATCATCTGCGATGACCTGAATGATTCGGTCGAGGGCATGGGCGGGCACCCCCAAGCCTACACCCCTAACATCGATATCCTTAGCGCCCGCGGGGTTCGTTTTACGAATGCCCATTGTAACGCCCCGATTTGCGGCCCCTCGCGTGCCAGTCTTTGGAGCGGGCTCTTGCCGAGCACGACCGGTTTTTACGGTAAGGATCAGCAAAACAACAAATGGCGTCAATTTCCCAAACTCAGTAATGCCATCACCCTCATGGAACACTTCAAGGCCAACGGCTATAATGTCTATGGCAGCGGGAAAATCTTTCATAACGGTCATGCCGACAATTCCGTTTTTACCATCAACCCGGACAATGATCCCGACGGCCCGGGGGATTATGATTTCGGCCCCTTCCCTTGGGATGGCGTCTCTTATCAGGGTACCAGTAATCGCCGCAATGGCTCGCAGCATCCATCCATGCCCGCTGGTGTAAATGGCTACTACTCCAGCTTTGCTCGTCTTTCAGATGTGCCCACGCTTGGCTCTTATACCGGATGGTCTCTCAAAACCACTGACTTTAACTATGTCAGTAATACCAACCGCGATCTCATGCCGGATGAGGTGACGGCAGAATGGGTTGGCACCAAGCTCAACCAGACTCACACCGAGCCCTTCCTTATCATTGCCGGCATGAGTCGTCCCCACGCACCCTTTTATGCTCCCGACGAATTTTTTGAACTCTTTGAAGATGAAAACGGAAACAATCTAGTCCAACTCCCGCCTTATCTTGAAAACGATTTGGACGATGTCCCAGATATCCTAAAACCCTATTCAGGAGGGATCGATGACTACCGAAACGCCGGCAACGGCAACGACGAGTGGTGGAAAAAGCTAGTGCAGGCTTACTTAGCCTGTGTTGCCTTTGCAGATGCTCAAGTTGGGAAAATTATCACACATCTCGATGGCAGTGCCTACGCCAACAATACGATTGTCATTTTCACCAGTGACCACGGCTATCACCTTGGTGAAAAAGACCACAAATCAAAAACCACGGCCTGGGAGGAAACCACCCGGGTTCCTCTCGTCGTTTATGCTCCGGGCATCACTCCCGCAAACCAAGAGTGCAGCGTGCCCGTATCGCTTGTGGATCTCTACCCCACCCTCAATGCCCTGTGTGGATTGCCCGCCGACCCCAACGGAGGCACCGGCAAGAACAATGTCGCTCTAGACGGAAACGACATGTCCCCGCTCTTAAGCAATCCAAGTCTGGGTCAATGGGAGGGTCCAAACATCTCCCTATCCCATTTAAACTCGCGCCTGAGCATTGTTCCACATACCGAAAGTCCCTGGGCGCTCAATCATCACTCCGCGCGCTCAGTCGACCATCACTACATCCTCGCGAGCGACGACTCAGAGGAACTCTACGACCATACCAACGACTCGAATGAATGGACCAATCAGGCGTCCAACATTGCCTACGCCGCCATCAAAGCAGATTTAAAACTGCAACTGTTCCGCGCACTGGGCTTTAAAAATTCTCAATCCGTGGTTAGTAATGGTGACTTCGAGAGCGGCACAACGAACTGGGCGAACTTCGGCCCAGTCACTCTCGCCAATAACACCACCCACACATATAAAGGCAGTAATTCCCTCTTGGTCAGTGACCGCACATCCGGCACCTGGAACGGCACCCGGCAGGATCTCCTCTCCACCTTAGAACCCGGAAAAACCTATAATTTCTCCGCATGGGTTAAGCTCGCAAACTCCAGCAGTGATACCGTGCGGCTCAACATCAAACAGGTCATAGGTACGGACCCCACCCAGTACATCACCGTAGGAAGCGTCACTGCAACCGACACCGATTTCAGTCTCGTGGAGGGGGATTACACCGTTCCCTACGGCGTAAATATCAATGAACTCGAACTGACGTTCAACGGTCCCGCCACTGGCGTGAATTTCTACATCGACCACGTGCGCAGCTTTGAATACCAAACGCCCAACGTTGTGGCATCCATGACCACCAACAATCAGGACGGTTCAATTTCGATTAACTGGAATGCCGAACTGGGCGTCTCCTATCGTCTCGAGCAAACTCTGGACCTTGCTGAAAGCTGGACCGTGCTTCAAAGTGACATCAGCGCGGACAAGTCGAACATGACTTGGCTTTTATCGGAACAACCAACCGGACCCCGCGCCTTCTGGAGAGTGGTTAAGAACTAACCCTCAAGCAAAGAAACCCCCTCAGACCCCCTCCCGCTGGTCCATCCACTCGACCACAAGCAGGTGCGGAACCGTGAGGGCGGAAATGATCACCAAGTAAATCCCGATGAATTCATGGAGCGCTGTTAGCTTGGGCAGCAGGAGCAGGATGCCTCCGATCATAAGGATGGAGGCAAGGGTGAACGGCAGGGCTTGGCAATAGAAGCGCTTCAATCGTGCGGCAACTGCTACCACCTGCGTTTCTTCACTTTCATAGCGGATCAAGCGCAGCACGTGACGTAGTCCGTGCCAGAAACAGAAATAGAGCCCTACCGCAAGCAGCGGCGGCACGAGGGTAAAGAAAGCAACGAGTCCGAAGTCTTCCACCAGTCGTGACTTCCATTGTTCCTTTTGCCGGAGCAGGTAGGCGATCTCACTGAAAAGCAGCAGGATCAGGCAAAGCAGAATCCCGACCCGAAGGGAATGGCTCAATGCGTAGTCATAGCCGAAGGAAACGGAACAGGCGTTTAGGATTGATTCCGTCGCCTCCGGGAAGGTCAGGAAGGGTAGCCCAATGGGAAAAAATCCCCGCAGAAGCGCATGGCTGTACTGCAATAGCTTTGGAGTCGATTGCAGCGCCGCAGGATTGAGCAGGCTTTCAAAAGCGAGGTCTGCCCTACCCCAATGATAAATCGTTATCGCAAGAAAGAGCATCACAGCGACAAAGGGTGACGCCCACCACAAACCCAGCATTGCCAGCACCAATCCCAGATAGGCGAAGCAAACCACGGCAAGGGCCTTGAGGGTAAGGCTGCGTTTTGCGAGACCCAGAAGGACAAGGTGGTCAATCGCTCCGTGCGGTAGGCCAAAGAGGAAGGCGCTTGCAAGTATTGGCAGATAAAGCGCCAGCCCGGAATCGATTCCAAGTATGACCATCCCAAGCCCCAGCAAGCCCGCGCACATTCCAAAGCGATTTGCGAGTTGTCCCTCGACCTTTGAATGCTCACCCGGCGGACGTAGCGAGGTCCATTGAAAAAAAGTTTTCATCGGCGTGGTAGGCTGTGCCAAAGTATGAGACCCTGCGCAAGCAGGAGGCTGACGATAAAGAAAAAGAACGCTTCTTCTAAAGGAAGTGAAGCCAGTTCCCACCCGCTCCGTGTGGTGTCATGGATGGTCCAAATGCCCTCGCGAATGGCAAAGGCATCCACGATGGAAAAATAGAGGGTCGGCAACAAAGTGGCGGGTAATAAAATACCGAGTTTCCGAATGAGTGCTTGCGGATCATAAACCCATTGCAACACCAAGGGCGGCACGAACCAAAAAAGGATGAGCGATAAATAGCTAAAGGATTGGTTTGATTGGAGCAGACCCGCGGCACACATCAGTAATAAGCCTAAGCCAATCGCCAGACTACGGGCTGTCTTTTGCCCTACCCGCCAGGTGCTCGCACCCGGCAGACTCCCAGAAAACAGGCAAGCAATGAGCGCGCTATTGAAAAGCGGCATCAAAATGAAGAACAAATATTCCTCGAGCGGAACGTAACCGATGACCGCAAACACGCGATCCGCTCCATAAGACCAGACCTCCTTCGCCACGATGTAATTATCCCACGGGGTCGTCCAAACGAAGGCAATCAAAGCGAGAATTGCAGTGCCCTTCCAGTGCCATGAGCGCTGCCTGAGGTCGCCGTCCTTATTCGCGCGCAATTCGGACAGCAAAAGCAAAACCAACGCTGGCAGGAATACAAAAAAGATTAGAAAGGCGAGATAGCTCATTGGTTTAAAGCGTTGTCAGCGGAACGCCCGCCGCCGTGAGTTTATCGGAGAGTTCTGCCCGATGCGTCGGCGGCTTGGGCTTCGACCAAAGCCGGGCTTTTACTTTACGGTGTTGCCACAGCGCGCGCAGGCACACCCGTAGTTTCTCGCAGGCGGAAAGCATCCTGCGACTCCGCCAGGCACCACTCCCAAGACGAAGAAGGCTACGCCCAATCTCTCGGTAGAGTTGACTCGCAAGGTAGACCGCCCGCCGATTCCGCGCTCCGATAAACCAAAAGCCCGAAAACGCGCTTTCATAAAATTCCTCTGCCAATGCAAGGAGTCGTTCATTAGCAGCATCGACTTCCTGAATCGCCAAGCGATCACCCGCAATGGCAAGCTCAATGACCTCCGGTTCAACCCATTCGCGTGGCAGGTAGTAGCGTTTCCGTTGTGCGTCCTCAAAAATATCGCGGGCGATATTGGTGAGCTGTAGGGCAATCCCCAAATCCAGCGCAAAGGGTACAGCCTCCGAATCGCGCACCCCCAACACGGGACACATCAAAACCCCGACCGTGCCCGCCACTCCAAAGGCAAAATGCAGCAGCTCGCCTTCCGTCTGAACCTGCCTGGCTCCGCAATCATCGCGCAAGGCTTGTGCCAGTAAACTTGCCGCTTGAAGCGAAAGCCCCCGCGCCTCCGCGAGATCAATAAAATCCACCACTACCGGGTTGGTTGCCGACACCGCGGGATCCAGCTCCCGCAGAACGCCTTCCAAAGCAGCGGTCTCGCCCAGCGCAGATGCATCGGCAAGGTCGTCGAGCACCCGGCAAAAGGAATAAAGCCGCGCCACGGCAGCCTGATCCTCACGCGAAAAGAGTCGAGCCGCCAAGGAAAAGGTCCGGCTTTTCGCCCGAAAGAGCGCTTCGGGATTGTGCGGCAGGGACATCAGGCACTCGGAGTTATGCGGTCCATTACTTTTGCAGAACACAGGACCCCCGGAACCCCAGCCCCGGGATGCGTACCGGCTCCAACCAAATAAAGATTCTGCAAGGCCTCGGAACGATTGTGAAAACGGAACCAGGCGGATTGAGAAAATATAGGGGAGACCGAGAAACCGCTCCCCTTGGAGCTCAGGTAATCGGAAGCAAAATCCTGCGGGGTCATAAAAAAGTCGGATCGAATGCTTTCCTCCAAACCTGGCAGAATGGTTGCGCCCAGCGCGGCGACAATGCGGTCACGGAACTTGGGCCCCGCTTCTTCCCAATTGATATTCGCCTGCATATTCGGAACCGGCGCGAGCACATAGAAGGAATCATGTCCCTCCGGCGCGAAGCTGGAATCGGTAGCGGTGGGTCGGTGCAGGTAGAGCGAGAAATCCTCCGGCAAGGCCTTCCCGTGGAAAATCTCCTTAATGAGATCCTTGAAGCGTTCGCCAAGCCAAATGGTGTGGTGCGCGACGTCCGGGTATTGGCGCTCGGTTCCAAAGTAGAGCACGAAGAGCCCCATCGATTGCTGCATCCGCATGCGCTTTGCCTTGAAACCCAATCCCTGAGTGGAGGGTTTGACCATTTTTGAATAGAGATGCAGGGGGTCGCTATTGGAAACCACCATGTCCGTGCCGAATGCATCCCCGTCTGCCAGCTCGATACCACTGGCACGCCGACCCTGTGTTGCGATAGATTCAACCGTCACTCCGGTGCGAATCTCGATCCCGCTTTCCAGCATCAACTTCGTAAGGGCATCGACGATGGCACCCGTACCGCCCTCCGCGAAATGTATACCCCACTTGCGCTCAAGGTAATGGATGAGGCTGTAGATGCAGGTTGTTTCAAAGGGGTTGCCGCCAACCAAGAGCGGGTGGATCGAAAACGCACGCCGCATGGAATCGTTTTTTAGATATTTCGAGACCAGTTGCCATACGGTGCGGTAACATCCTAGGCGGGCAAGATTGGGCACCTGCTTGAGCATCGTCCCCACCGAGTGGAAGGGCTGGTCCGCTAGTTCGGTGTAACCGATATCAAAGATGCGCTTTGAATGATCCAACAAGCGCTCGTAACCGCGGCAATCATCCGGCTCAAAGGCATGAATCGCCTCAAGGGTGTCCTCTACCGTCCCGCCATAATCAAACTCCCGCCCATCGTGAAAATGAAACCGATACCACACGTCCAGGGGGATGAAATTCAAATAATCCTCTCGCCGCTTGCCGAAGAGCTCGAAGAGTTCGTCAAAGAGAAAAGGTGCGGTTATCACCGTGGGACCTGCGTCATGACGGTAACCACCGCGTTCAAAAACTTGGGCGCGTCCACCCAGCCGTTCACAACGATCCAGCAGGGTCACCTCATGCCCCCGCGCGCGAAGACGGAGCGCTGCCGCCATACCCCCAAAGCCACCTCCTATGACCGTAGCTCTGGGCATCACTCAGGTGGAGCGTTGAGTGAATTGCGCAATGAGCCGCCCAATCCCTGCCCCACTCTCGCGCGGCAACTGTGCGGCCAGTTCCTGAGCTTCAGCAAGTACCGCATTTGCAACGTCGCGGGCGGCCATTTCTGCTTCCACGAAACTTAAATCGGATTCAAAGGCATTCACGATATTGGCATCCACCGCCTGCAGACGATCGGCGGCACGGTCTTTCAAATCGTCCAGCGCCTGATAACCCAAACCAAAGAGTTCGCCGAGGCGACGCGCTGTTGGTACCGCTTCACGATGTCCTGCGGCGATAAGAGGAAGACTCAGGGAGAGACCAAAGAGTGGCCCGGATTTCAGCGCGGCGGTTTGTTTCACCTGTTCTACTTCGCTGTTTTTGTCACTGTCCTGATCCCAGGTTTGCCCGAGGATTGTGTCGGCGACTGCTTGGTGCACCTCCGCGGTAAGCGCGGCGGTATGCTCCGAAATTTTGATTTGGCTTAAACTGACAAAAGCCGTGGTGGTGAGACGCAGGGTAAGTCCAAGAGCGACATCGCGTCCATATGTGGCACACACCGTAGGATGTTCTCGGCGTTCCAGTGCCGCATCCTGAAAATCGTCCAAAACGAGGGAGGCATTGTGAAGGGTCTCGACACAAGCTGCCAAACATTCCGCCGTGGCACGATCCAAACCCAGAGCGTTGGAGGCATCCAAACTCAGGGAAGCCCGCATCTGTTTGCCGGGCACTTGAAAATGATGTTCAAAGGCATGCCGGATCGGATCGTCTGCATTGCAAGACGAAACCTCGCCGAAATGGCTGCGTATTAGGCAGATAACCCCCGACAGCATCGAGCTGCCGGGGGTTACGCTTAAAACACTATCGGTTTTCATTACCAATAGCTGGAATTCGTAACTTAGGCTGCGTAAGCGTTATTGCTTGATTGTGACTTCTTAAGTGCGATCACATAGATCAAGACACCAAAGACAGCCTTCGCAACGATGTCAGCGATGGAATAACCGACTTCTACGAAGGTCGTAGCGTCACCACCATCAATGCCAAGCATTGGGAAGAGGAACACGATTGGGTAGAATGCCCAGGAAGCAACCACAAGGAAACGTGCCTTACCAACCAACGAGCGTACTGCCTCGGGTTGTTGTGCTTGTGCATCCTTAAGACCTACAAAGAGTTCGTATACGATCACGAGGAAAGGTACCATAGAGATTGCCCAGAAGATCCAGCGAGTGCTATTGACGTCCGAGACTTCACCGGGGTATCCGAAGATGATCATAATGGCAGCAAGGACACCCAACTTGAGGGACTTGCTGGCGGTTTCAGCAGCGCTAAGCTTCATCACCAAAATCAATTCGACGAGAAGGAGGGGCACCGTGAGGAGCCAATCGACATAACGATAGGCGGGATTGAACTCTTTGCCGGTGGCAATGAGGGCACCATCCACGATGGCATATGCTTCTTCCCAGCTGGCGAATATGCGCCAGTAGTGGTAAAGTGCAATGAAGGTTACAAGGCCGCTGATCGTAATCGCAGTCTTGTATTGGTCAGCAACCTGAGAACGGTTGATCCATAGAAACGCGGTTGCCGCGCCCATGGCTGCAATTGTGAGCGAAAAGAAATTGCTCACAAGGTGGTATTGTCCAATGGTTAGTTCGGTCATAGTTTATTTAGGGTTAAAAGAAAGTAGATTAAAGAAATAAACAAACGCTTCCATCCCTTACAAGCGTATTTTGACTAAATATTTTCGTTAAATATCGGCTGAAATACGTTTTTACGAACGATATGAACATATCTCACCCAGATCGGATTGCAAGTTAAGTGGAAAGTCCGTCAAATACGCGTTGTCTAAGACCCCTTCTTGAAGAGAATTAAGCAATTTCTATGAACCACCTGCTCAAATATGCCTTCCTTAGTTGTTTAGTGACGTGCCTTTGGGCAAAAACTGAAACGACTCAAATACGCCCCAACTGGGACAATGTAAGCATCCTGAAAGTGAATGCCGAACCGGAGCGCGCGAGCTTTATCCCATTTGCAAGCCGCGCCGCGGCCCTTAAAAGCCTCGATCATCCCAAAAAATCGACTCGCTACCATTCCCTTTCTGGTGAATGGGCCTTTAAATGGTCAAAAAACCCTGCCTCACGACCAAGCGACTTTCACAAGCCCCATTACTCAACCGTTGATTGGTCTCGCATTCAGGTCCCGGGCAATTGGCAAATACAGGGGTTCGGAATCCCAATCTACTCAAACGTAAAATATCCCTTTGAAATTCGCGACTTTCGCGCACCCAGCGACTGGAACCCAGTTGGCTCCTATCGTCGCAAATTCAAAGTGCCCAGCTCCTGGATTGCTTCTGAGACCACACCCGCTCCTGTTTTCATTCACTTTGAGGGGGTCGACTCCGCCTTTTACCTTTGGATTAACGGTCAAGCAGTTGGTTACGGCCAAGGAAGCCGCACCCCTGTGGAATTCGAAATCTCAAACTATCTACAGTCCGGCACCAATGAAGTGGCAGTTGAGGTCTATCGCTGGTCTGATGGTTCCTATCTTGAAGATCAGGACTTCTGGCGCTTGAGCGGAATTTACCGCGATGTTTATCTCTGGACCAGCACCCCCACCCGATTACGAAATTTCCAAACTATTGCGGATTTTGATCCTAAAACAGGCAGTGGGCAGCTCGCGCTTACTACCCAGACAAGCGGCATCGGTAAACTTCAAATTGAATTAATAAATGCGAAGGGGGTGCCTGTGATTGAGCGACAAACACGGGAGATTCGTCTATCGGAAGATCTTAAGAAGACTAATTTTGAATTGGCCTCGGTCCAACCATGGAGTGCCGAAAGTCCAGAACTCTACACGCTGCTTATGACCGTTCTGAATGCCCAAGATGGAGTACAGGAAGTCATCACTCAGCAAATTGGCTTTCGACGTGTTGCGGTGCACGAAGGGCGCCTTCTTCTCAACGGAGTACCCATTAAGCTAAAGGGAGTTAACCGCCACGAACATCACCCCGATACCGGGCATTATGTTGACCGCGAGAGCATGCTGCGCGACATCCGTCTCCTCAAGCAACACAACTTTAACGCCGTCCGCACTTCACACTACCCCAACTGCCCCGAGTGGTATCGTTTGTGTGATCGCTACGGACTCTACCTTATAAATGAGGCCAATATCGAAACGCACGAATTCGGCTGTCATCAACAAAACGCAATTAATAATCATCCGGATTGGCGTCGTCCACACCTAGACCGCATGCAACGCATGATCGAGCGGGACATCAACCACCCCTCCATTTTAATCTGGTCGGTCGGTAATGAAGCCGGTGATGGCCCCAACACCCAAGCAGCTTACCAATGGGCTAAAGAACGTGACCCCACTCGAATCGTTCACTACGAAAATGCTACCAGTTACGCTGGCTCCGGGAAAGGCAGCGACCTGATTTCGCGCATGTACGCACGAGCAGGCATGATCGATAAAATCTTAGAACGCTACCCAGATGACCGCCCCTTTGTACTCTGCGAATATACCCACGCGATGGGCAACAGTAATGGCGGGCTCGAATATTATTGGGATCAACTCTGGGAAAACCCACGCATCGCAGGCTATTTTGTTTGGGACTGGATGGATCAGGGCCTCCGGCAAGCCATTCCAAAAGGAGAAAGGGATGCCTGGGGTCGCCGTTCATTTTTTGCCTACGGTGGTTGGTGGGAAAACAAGCATGATATTCACAACGACCGAAACTTTTGCATGAACGGACTCATCAATGCCGGGCAGGAACCGCATCCAGGCATCCGCGCCCTTAAATACATGCAACAACCCATACACTTTGATTGGGATCCCAAAAGACCTCGAGCACTACAGCTCACCAACCGCTATGACTTTACCGAACTCGATGAAACCTATGAACTACGTTGGAGTATTCAGAAAGAAGGTAGGATTCTGAAGCAGGGAGCCATCGACCTCCCCACCCTGCAACCCCATGCCAGCATAACCCTAACACTCCCCGAAGACCTCCCAATCCCAGACTCCAAAAAAGAACACTGGCTCAACCTATCCCTACATTCTGGCCAACCCACTCCCTTTTGGGACAGCGGTCACCAACTTGCCTCCCAACAATTCAAGCTGTGCGGTGACTACCTAGCTCCTCCCATTCCCGCTTCCAAAGAGGCCATCCAATTAAAGACAACTAAAGAACGCATTCAACTCAGCGGCATCGATTGGCAAATGACCTTCGACCCCGCCCAACAAACCTTAACTGAATGGCGTGTCGGCGATAAAAATTTAATCCTACATGGACCACGCCCGGATTTCTGGCGATCCCCTACCGATAATGACCGCGGTGCCGGCCTTCGAGCAAATGGTATCGCCAAACCCCAAAACCGCTACCTCCTAGCCGACAGCAACATTTGGAAAACCGCCGCCGATTCATGGCTCACCCAACCGGTTAACATCCACCGCCACTTTGATGGCTCAATCGAACTACAATTCAAAGGCACGATCCTACAGGCTGCCGCAAAACTAAACCTCAGCTTCATTGTACATCCTACCGGAATCCTCAAAGTCGATTTTCACTACCATACGCATCAAGCACTCCCCTTGCTTCTCCGTGTCGGCACAGCCTGGCAATTACCTCTGGATTTCCAAAACATCGCATGGTACGGCCCCGGACCCGACGCTACCTATGCGGACCGCAACTGGCAGCCAGTCGGCATCCACCAAAAAACCATTATGGAAAATTGGGTCGATTATTCCAAGCCCCAGGAAAACGGCAATAAAGTGGCTGTGCGTTGGATTGAAATAACCGACCATGATGGCAGTGGTCTACGATTTACCAATGATGACGGCCTCAGTGCTAACGCGCTCCCATTCAGCACCGAAGCAATATCCAGTTGCGCTTATACTTGGCAACTACCCGCACCAACCGCCGCCCATATTCATATCGACCACGCCCAAATGGGAGTCGGCGGCGACAACAGTTGGGGCGTCATTGCCCTGCCCAAATATCAGTTGCGTGAAAAAACTTACCGCTACCAATACACAGTTACCCCCATCCGATAACATCCAGGTCAGTCAAAGAGCAAGCCACTCATTTTATGACTGCAAATTTCTATGATGCCTTGACACAGCTGGTATCTGGAAAAACCTTCAGTCTTTACTAAACTTACCATGACTGAAAACACCAACGACCCCGCCGGGAAATGCCCTTTCCCACATGGAACCACCCCGAGCGAATCTCCCGCCGGAAAATGCCCCGTCATGCACGGCAGCAATACCTCGGATCAGCAGGCGCCGCAGGATTGGTGGCCCGCAAACCTGAATCTCGATATTCTCCATCAACACGACCACAAGACCAATCCTATGGATGCGGACTTCGACTACCGTGAAGCGGTTCAAAGCCTCGACTTCGATGCGGTCAAAAAAGATCTCCATGCCTTGATGACCGATAGTCAGGATTGGTGGCCCGCAGACTGGGGACACTACGGCGGCCTCATGATTCGCCTCGCCTGGCACGCAGCCGGCACCTACCGCGTTACGGACGGCCGCGGTGGCGCCGCCACCGGCAACCAACGCTTTGCCCCCCTAAATTCGTGGCCAGACAACACCAATCTAGACAAAGGTCGCCGTCTCCTTTGGCCCATCAAAAAGAAATACGGCAACTCCCTCAGCTGGGCCGACCTCTTCATCCTCGCAGGTAATGCCGCCTACGAAACCATGGGGCTTGAGATGTTTGGCTTCAGCTACGGACGCGAAGACACCTGGCATCCCGAAAAAGACATCTACTGGGGTGCAGAAAAAGAATGGCTTGCACCCAGCGACGAACGCTACGCCGACGTCAATAAACCTGCCACCATGGAAAACCCCCTCGCCGCGGTGCAGATGGGGCTCATTTACGTCAATCCCGAAGGCGTGAACGGTCAATCCGACCCCCTTAAAACCGCCGCCCATATTCGCGAAACCTTTGCCCGCATGGCAATGAACGACGAGGAAACCGTCGCCCTCACCGCCGGCGGCCACACCGTCGGTAAATGCCACGGTAACGGCAATCCCGACCATCTCGGCCCCGCCCCCGAAGGCGCCGACCTTCACGAACAGGGCATGGGCTGGATGAACCACACGACCCGCGGTGTAGGACGCGACACCGTCACCAGCGGAATCGAAGGCGCCTGGACCACCAACCCCACCCAATGGGATGGCGGCTACTTCTATCTCCTCTTCAAATATGACTGGGAACTCAAGAAAAGCCCCGCCGGCGCGACTCAATGGGAACCCATTAACGTCGAGGAAGCCGACAAAACCCCCGACGTCGAAGATCCCTCCATCCGTTACAACCCCATCATGACGGACGCCGATATGGCGATGAAGATGGATCCCGCTTACCGCGTGATTTCCGAAAAATTCCGTGACGACCCCGAGTATTTCTCCAAGACCTTTGCCCGTGCATGGTTTAAACTGACCCACCGTGACATGGGACCCAAGACCCGTTACATCGGTCCCGAGATCCCCGCCGAGGATTTAATCTGGCAGGATCCCATTCCTGCCGGTTCGGTTGATTATGACCTGGCAGCAATCAAAACCCAGATCGCAGAAAGCGGACTCAGCGTGGGTGAACTCGTTGCCACTGCATGGGACAGCGCGCGCACCTTCCGCGCCTCCGACCTTCGCGGTGGCGCAAACGGCGCCCGCCTACGCCTAGCCCCCCAGAATAGCTGGGCAGGCAACGAGCCCAACCGCCTGCAAAAAGTCCTCGCGGTGCTGGAACCCATTGCTTCCGAGAGCGGCGCCAGCATTGCGGACCTTATTGTGCTCGCTGGCAATGTAGGACTCGAGCAAGCCATTCAAGCCGCCGGCCACTCCGTTGAAGTGCCCTTCTCTCCCGGACGTGGCGACGCCACCCAAGCGCAGACCGACATCGAATCCTTCTCGGTACTCGAACCCCTCGCTGACGGCTTCCGCAATTGGCAGAAAAAGAACTACATCGCAAAACCCGAGGAAATGCTCCTCGACCGCGCTCAATTGATGAACCTCACCGCCTGCGAAATGACCGTCCTGCTCGGCGGCATGCGCGTACTTGGCACCAATCATGACGGCACCCAGCACGGCGTCTTTACCGATCGAGTTGGCGCCCTAACCAACGATTTCTTCGTGAATCTCACCGACATGGCTTACCTCTGGCATCCATCCGGCGAGAACCTCTATGAAATCCGCGAACGCAAGGACGGCAACATACGCTGGACCGCCACGCGTGCGGACTTGGTCTTTGGATCTAATTCCGTGCTCCGTTCCTACGCTGAGGTCTACGCTCAGGACGACAATCAGGAGAAATTCATCCGCGATTTCGTAGCGGCCTGGACCAAAGTCATGAACGCAGACCGTTTCTAGAGGAAGCGTAACATACCTTCTTGGCTTCGAGTTTGATTCCGACATGGGTTCACTCGGCGCCAGCGTTTAAAAGCTTTTTTGGATGCCACGACAATTAAGCGTCTATAGTAAACAACAAAGCGCAATTCGTGGTTAGCAACTCCTGCGAGCACGCAGGCCGCCGCCAGTTGCAAAGTATCTGCTGCACCTAGCGCATGGTGGCGCAAATTTTTTTCGCGAGGTTCCTAACTCGAGACCTCGGCTCTAGAAAAGTGCCATAAAAGCCAAAAACATAAATTTTTATACCAGTATTCATTTCCGCAAGACAAACAATAGCATATATCCGTAAACAGACTTTGTACCTATCTGCGTTGTCATGCCGCACAACCCGTAACCAATAAATGATTTTAATGCCGAAGCCACCAAAGTGCTGCTCACATTTTTAATTTTATATTACGGTTTTATTACTTATTATTTAATCGCTTTTTTATCATTTTTAAGTTTATATTAATTTTCACAATGATGCTTCTGCCAATTTATCTTCAGGCAGAAGGGTTTCGCACCTTCAAGGATAAGCAGGGTCGCAAAATGACCGCTAAACTAACGCTTGTTAGCGGAGATGACGTTTACATTGAGCGCAACGATCGGCTAAAAACAAAGGTTTCGATTAATATTTTCTCTATAGAAGATCAAAAGTATATCCGCGACTGGGCTAAGGAAGAGGCAGTAAAAAATGGAGCTCTTGAAATACGCTTCACCAAGGAAGCGTCTGATAAAAATAAATCTGCAAGCGGAGGCATTATCACAACGACGTACAGTGCCGGTTATGGGATTGTCCTCAAAAATACTTCGCAAGAAGCAATCCGGGATTTGAGGGCTGAATATATCTGTTTTAAATTCACCGATAAGGTCGCAGCAAAAAAGCGAAGATAAGGCGAATTTGAGCGTATTGAGGGTGAGGTTATTTCTGAGTCTTTGCCAGTACGCGCTGAAGAGAAACGCCCTACCAAGCATTTCAAAATGAAGGAAACTGAACTCATGGATGGCTGGGTTTGGTCGGGGGATGCCGGAAAATCACGAAAAAGCAAAGACAAACTGGAGGGAATTTGGGTTAAAGTTTATGCCGGCAATTCGTTGGTTCTAGAAACCGCGCGCCCCGAAAGCCTGCTGAGAAATGAAGTTTGGTAGTCATCCAGAAGTAAAAATTTCTATTCACGAATCCCCTGTCTTTGCCGCAAATTGTCCGGTGAATTATGAAAATTATCCATTCATCACACTATTGAATTAAGGCAAGAAAATGAATTGCAGGGCGGCGGGGAGACCGTGAGGATGCTTCCCAATGTCGACCACTGAGTACAATTTCACGAACTGCCCGAACCGTCGGGGCTATGGTTCCCTGAAATGGGAGAAATACGCCGATCCGGAGGTTTTGCCGCTATGGGTCGCGGATATGGATTTTGAAACGGCGCCGGAAATAGTGGCGGCGCTACAGGCGCGATTGGATCACGGGGTCTTTGGTTACACCGTTCCCCACGCCGAACCTATCGATGCGGTGCTTCACTATCTTGAGCGGGCACATCGCTATTCCGCAAAGGCGGCTTGGCTCAATTTCCTGCCGGGCTTGGTCCCGGCGATCAACCTTTGTTGCCACGCCTTCACGCAAGCAGATGAGTCCGTAATGACCGCCACTCCGGTTTATCCACCCTTCCTGACGGCACCGGATTACGCCAAGCGGGAATTGATTGGTGTGCCGCTCTGCCTCGATGCAAACGACCAGTGGACGCTGGACTTTGAAGCAATGGAAGCAGCGGTGCGGCCAAACACGCGTCTTTTCATCCTATGCAGTCCGCACAATCCAGTGGGTCGGGTTTTCAAGCGTGCGGAACTTGAAGCTCTGGGGGAATTCTGTGAGCGGCACGATTTGATTCTCATTTCCGACGAAATTCATTGTGATTTGATTTTTGATACCGGGGCGGAGCACATTGTAACCGCCTCCATTAACGAGGCGATTGCGGCGCGCACGGTTACTCTGATGGCTCCCAGCAAAACCTACAACCTCCCCGGCTTGGCTTGCGCTTTCTCCATCATTGAAAATCGTGAACTGCGCCAGCAATTCAATCAAACCATCCGTGGAATCATCACGGAGGTGAATTGCTTCGGCTATGCCGGTTGCGCGGCGGCTTACAATCACGGCGAAACCTGGCGTATCGCTTTACTCGAGACCCTGCGGGATAATTACAATACCTTGCGCGCTTTTCTCGCCAGTGAAGTTCCACAAATCGTTTTCCGTCCCATGGAGGCGACCTACCTCGCCTGGCTCGATGTGCGCGGCCTGGAACTCGATCAACCCGCTCGATTCTTTGAAAAGAACGGGGTCGGCCTCTCCTGCGGCGAACCCTTTGGCGGGACCGGGCACCTGCGCTTGAATTTTGGCTGCCCGAAGACGTGTCTTGAGGACGGTCTGGAACGGATGGCGCGCGCAATCCAAAACCGTTAAACTGAACCATGGAAAGCGTACGGCTCGACAAATGGCTCTGGGCGATGCGGATTTACAAGACCCGCAGCGAAGCCCTAGAGGCCTGCCGCGGCTCAGCGGTACGCCTCAACGACAGCCCTGCCAAACCCGCCGCCAAGGTGCGGGTCGGTGACACCGTAGTGGCACGCACCCAAGCCATGCGCCGCACCCTGCGGGTGCTCAGCCTGAGCGAAAAACGACTCGGCGCCGCCCGCGTGCCGGAATTCATGGAGGATATCACTCCACTCAAGGATCTCGAAGCCGCCCGAGAGAAACGCGCCAACGCCCGGCTCTTTAAACATGAGGGCGGCGGACGTCCCACCAAAAAGGATCGACGCAATATCGAGCGCCTGCTCGGACCTTAGTGGTTTTTATTTATGCTCCCGCATGAATGCTTTGATCGCTTCGGGAGTTGGTTCGACATGGTGTTTGACGATGGGGCGTTCCTTCAGGACTTCCAGACTGGGATGGGTGGGTTCTTCGCCGATGGCTTTGATGATGGTGTCCGGGAATTTTGCGGGATGCGCCGTGGCGAGAATGATCTCCGGGCCCTCCCCTGCCCCCGCTTTTTGAAATCCGCAGGCGGTGTGGGGATCGACGACGTAGTTGAAGTCCGTAAAGACGGATTCGATGAGACTTTCAATTTCACTGTCATTGGTGCGGGAACTGCTAAAGCCCTTACGGTCAAAGTTTTCAAATTGATACTGCCCGGTCGACTTGAAGGTCTGCATAATTTCACGCACTTTGGCGGGGTCGGAACCCACAGCGTAGAAAAGGAACCGCTCAAAGTTGGAAGCCACCTGGATATCCATCGAGGGCGCGAGACTGGGGGCAACAGATTCAAGGGAATAAAGACCGCTTTCAAAGAGGCGGTGAAGGATGTCGTTTTGATTGGTCGCTACACGGAAACCCTTGATGGGGGCACCCATTTGTTGCACGAGCCAGCCGGCAAGGACGTTGCCAAAGTTGCCCGTGGGCACCACAAAGGTGACCTCTTCGCGCTCGTCAGCAGGCAGACGGAAGAAAGCGTAGAGGTAGTAAACGCACTGCGCGAGAATTCGGGCTAGGTTGATGGAATTGACGGCGGAGAGCCCGACCTCGGCGGCGAATTGACGATCCTCAAAGACCGTTTTCATGGCGGTCTGTGCATCGTCAAAACTGCCTTTTATCGCGAGCGGGAAAACGTTGTCTGCCCCGGTACAGGTCATCTGGCGTTCCTGTAGCGGTGCGATGCGTCCGTCGGGATAGAGGATGAAAGACTTGACGCCTTCCTTACCGATCAAGCCGTGAATCGCGGCGGCACCGGTATCGCCGGAGGTCGCACCGAGAACCGAGATGGGGCGTCCGGTGCGGGCGATTTGTGCTTCATAAAAATTGCCGAGCAGCTGGAGGGCGAAGTCTTTGAATGCGAGCGTGGGACCGTGGAAAAGTTCGAGCACGTATCGCCCGGGCGCGAGGGTGCGGACGGGTGCGATGGCGGGATCGTCAAATTTATCGTAGGAACGGGAAACGATACGGTGTAACTCATCCGCTTCCAGATCGGTGGCAAAATGTGCGAAAAAAGCTTCACACAAATCGGGGTAGTTAAGGTTTTCCCAGCTTGGGAGCTCACCGCGCAGGTCGGGGAGCTGCTCGGGCAAGTAGAGTCCGCCGTCAGGCGCGAGGCCATGCTCAACTGCTGTGCTGAAGGAAACAGGTGGAACTTCTCCGCGGGTGCTGTGGTAGTTCATGAATCGCTGGCGGCATCAAGACCGAAGGCACGGTGTACGACCTGCGCCGCTTTTTCGGCGTCCTGAGGGTCGATGCCAACGGAGATTTTGATTTCCGAAGTACTGATGAGCTGGATGTTGATGGCTGCCTCGGCAAGGGCCTCGAAAAGGGTTCCGGCAACTCCCGAATGGGTGCGCATGCCCACGCCTACGACCGAAACCTTGGCGATTTCGCTGGCTTGAAACCCCTCTCCCGCTTCCAGTTGCGGGAAGGCTGCTTTGACGGCTGTTTCCGCACGCTTCACATCGTCACGGGTCACCGTAAAGGTCATGTTCGCTTTGCCCTCACGCCCGATGTTCTGGACGATCATATCGACCGAAACTCCGGCATCCGCGATGGTCTGGAAAAGTTGCGCGGCGGTTCCGGTACGATCCGGCAAATCGCTGACGACCAACTTGGCCTGATTTTTGTCGAGCGCGACGCCGCTGACGACGACATCTTCTATAGAGGGGACTTCTTCTTTCACCATAGTTCCGGGGTTGTTGTTAAAACTGGAGCGGACTTCAAAAAGGACTTTGAATTTCTGTGCGAATTCGACTGCGCGGTTCTGCATGACCTTGGATCCGGCACTCGCCATTTCGAGCATTTCCTCGTATGAAATAGACTCTATTTTTTTGGCGAGCGGGACGATTCGGGGATCTGCGGTATAGACGCCGTCGACATCGGTAAAAATTTGACACAAATCGGCCTTCAAAGCAGCCGCAATTGCAATGGCGCTCAAGTCGGAACCACCGCGACCAAGGGTGGTGATTTGGCCGTCCGGGGCATGCCCCTGAAAGCCGGCGAGAATGACGACTTTACCGGAATCCAATTGTTCGCAAATATCGCCACCGGTGATGCGAAGGATTCGGGCACGGGTATGGGCGGGATCAGTTTCGATACCCGCCTGCGAACCGGTACGGGAAACCGCGGGGACATCGAGGGCATGCAATGCCATCGCCGTGAGCGCGATCGTTTCCTGTTCCCCCACCGTGAGTAGTAAGTCCATCTCCCGCTCATCGGGATCGGGGTTTATCTCATGCGCTCGCTTAACGAGTTCGTTGGTGACACCGGAGCGGGCGGAAACAACCACCACAATCTGGTTACCGGCAGCGTAACTCTCCTTCACGCGACGCGCAACGTTTTGAATACGTTCGACATCCGCAACGGAGGTTCCGCCATATTTTTGTACGATGAGAGCCATTTTATAGAAAGCGTAAGTGGAGCGAAATTCCAGACAAAGCGAAAACCTATGCTCCCGGTTCAAAAATGCGGAAACTAACGGACGGGGAAAGCACAATATCAAGTGTGGCAAGGGCTTCCTTGGCAGCACAAATGTTGGATTCACGACTCAGATGCGTGGTGAGCATAATACAAGCGGTGCCGTCGCTGAATTCTTTTTGATTCACGGTGGCAAAACTGATGTGATGCTTGGTCAATATATCGGTAAGCGTAGCAAGCACGCCCTCCTGATCCTTCACATGAATACGCAGGTAGTAGCGTCCCTCAAGTTCCTCGGGCGTGGTTAGTTCCAAACCGTCTGCAAGTTGAGCATAAATGGCTTCGTCTTCTTCCGATATAGCGGGCTTGGGCGCACCTTGAAGCATGAAGACCGCATCTGCAATGTCGCTGATAACGGAACTGGAGGTGGCATCTTGCCCTGCCCCGCGTCCGATGAGAACGGTGGTTCCAACGACATCACCGGTAACGCTGACTCCATTGTAAACTTCGTCCACCCCTGCGATGACTTCAGACTTTGGTATGAGCGCAGGGTGTAGGCGAACCGAGAGTTGATTCGCTTTAAAATCGCGCGCGATAACCGCAAGGAGTTTGATTTTAAAACCCAGTTCACCGGCGATGCGGATATCATCACCCGTAATTTCACGAATCCCTTCGCAAATGATTTCCTTGAGCTTAACCCATTTTCCGTGCGCCAGGTAGGCGAGGATAACGGCCTTGTGCGCAGCATCCACACCATCGAGGTCAAGGGCTTCATCAGCCTCGACGTAGCCTAATTTACGAGCATCACCCAGGGTGTCATCGAAACTGAGCCCTTCCCGTTCCATGCGGGTGAGAATATAATTGGAGGTGCCGTTCAGGATGCCGAAAATCATACTGAAGCGATTGGCGACGAGTGCTTCACGAATGGTTTTAATAATGGGTATACCGCCCGCGACAGAGGCCTCGTAAAAATAATGCCCGCCGTTTTCGTGCGCGATTTTAAAGAGCTCCTCACCATGTTCACAGATGAGCGCTTTGTTGGCAGTCACCACAATCTTACCCTGCGCGAGGGCACGGCGGGTTAAGTCCAGGGCAGCGCCCGTGCCGCCCATCAATTCGCAAACGATGTCCACCTCGGGATTGTCGACTACTCGGGCGGCATCATTGGAATAAATTTCCGCGGGGACCGCAACCTCACGTTCGCGGTCGAGATTCTTAACGACCACTTGGGTTATTTTGAGGCTCGCGCCGAGGCGGTATTCGAGCGCCTGACGATTTTTCTCAATATTTTTCCAGACGCCTTGACCGACAACGCCAAAGCCAAGGAGTCCTATGCGTATGGTGTTTTTTTCAGCCATGGGATAAATAGGGTGCGATTGGAGGGGTGATTATTTTTTAAAACTGTTTTCCTCGCCGCGCAGGAGGCGCTGGATATTGGAACGGTGACGAATGATAATGAGGAGCGCCAGCAGAAGACCAAGTGCAAAGCGAAGGTCGGGCATGCCATACATAAAGAAGGCTCCCAACGGCAAACTCACCGCAAAAGCAATCGAGGCGATTGCCACGATGCGGCTGGCATAGAAAACAATCACCCAAACGAGCAAGCCCACCAGCAAGACAATCGGCATAAGGGCAGCGAGTCCGCCCATGGTCGTTGCGACGCCCTTGCCGCCACGAAATTTAAGGAAACAAGAAAAGCTATGTCCGGCGATTCCAGCAATCAGTCCTAAAACCCCGAGTGCGAGGCTTTGGCTTTCGCTGGCTCCCAGGCAAAGCAAGGGCCAGCCTGCGGCGATGAAGCCCTTGAGAACGTCGAGAAAAAAGACCGTATTTCCCAAAGGTGAACCGAGGACGCGCTTGACGTTGGTTGCGCCGGGATTCCCGCTACCCACGCTGAGAATATCAACCCCCTGCGAGCGGGCAATCAACACGGCAAAACTGATCGATCCCAGCAGGTAACCGACAGTCAGTACGAGGAGTATGGAGAGAATCAACATTGCTGTTGAAGGCGGTGCCGCGCGAAGTCGGCAATTACGGAGTTAAATCAAAGGTGAATTCCTAGAGCTTGATGATGCGATATTTTTCGATAGCCTCATGATCGGTAATTTTTTTGGCGGCGGCTTCAGAGGGAACGCTATCGAGCTCGAAAACGCTGACTGCAAAACCTTCGCCCTGATCGCGGCTCAGCGACATATTGGCAATGTTGACCTCATCCTCGCCGAGGGTGACCCCGATGAAGCCCACGATCCCGGGAACGTCTTTGTTCTTAAGTACCAAAAGGGTGGCGTCGGTGTTGACCTCAACCCCGTGCCCATCGATGAGCACGATGCGCGGCAACTGGTTTTTACCAACGAGCGTTCCGCCAATGATGCGGGTCTTGCCGCCCTTGCAGGTGACTACAACTTCAATTAATTCATTGAAGTCGGCGTGGGCACTGCTCTGAATCTGCTCACATTCAATGCCGAGGCGCTCGATTTTCTTGGGCGCGTTGACGTTGTTGACGTTGTCAGAGATTTCACGCAGGAAGCCGCGCTGAATGGCGTTGGTGAGCGGAAGGGTGTCCAACTCGATCATTTTACCATAGTAGCGGATGGAAAGCTTTTCCACGCCGTCGGGCGCAAGTTGCTGTGAAAAGGTGCCGACTTTTTCACCCAACGAAATGTAAGGCGCAAGTTTTTCGAGTACCTGGGGATCCACTGAAGGCATATTCAAAGCATTGATAACGCGACCACCATTCAAGGCTTCGATCATTTGTTTAGCAACGTCGATCCCAACGTTTTCCTGGGCTTCCGCAGTAGATGCTCCCAGATGCGGCGTTAAAACAAGATTCTCAACTCCACGCATGGGGTGATCCTCAACGGGTGGCTCATCTTCATAGACATCCAAGCCCGCTGCGGCAACCTTACCGGATTCCAAAGCAGCGACCAAAGCGGTCTCGTCAATGATACCACCGCGAGCGCAATTAAAGATGCGTACTCCGTCTTTCATGCCGGCAAAGGCGTCTTCGTTGAGCATATGCTTAGTGTCCTCGGTAAGGGGCATGTGCACCGTGATGTAATCGGCAGTTTCAATGACCTCGTCGAGACTGGCCTGTTGAATGCCGAGGCTATTGGCGCGGGACTCCGTCAAATAGGGGTCGTAGGCCAGTACTTTCATTTGAAAAGCCATTGCACGCTTGGAAACTTCCGCGCCGATACGCCCCAGACCAAGCACACCCAAGGTCTTACCGTTCAATTCCGATCCCGAGAATTTTTTGCGATCCCAACCACCCTCGCGCATTCGGGCGCAGGCCTGCACGATGGGGCGTGTTCCCGCCAACATGTGCGTGAAGGTCAACTCGGCGGTGGCAATGGTATTCCCCGTGGGAGTATTCATTACAATGACCCCGCGATCGGTGGCGGCCTCGATGTCGATATTGTCGACCCCTACCCCAGCACGACCCACCACCTTCAGCTGGGGAGCGGCTGCGATGACCGCAGCATTGACCTTGGTGTCGGAACGGACTGCAATCGCATCGACATCACTCACGATTTCGAGGATTTGTTCGGGAGTGGAGCCATAGGCCTCAATGACCTCAAAACCGTCTTCGGCTTTGAAGAGATCCACACCAATGGGAGAGATTCGATCTGCTATAAGAATTTTCATGGAATTGACCGAGTAAATTTGTGAGCACCGATTTTGCAACGAAAACCCTTATTTATCTTGAATTAAAGAAAGAAGACGCGTCCCGCGACATACGTATTGCCCCCACAGCAAATTCATCTAGTTTCAAGCCTTGGCACTATAGATAAATGCATTGCATGAACAAAAGCCCCAACAAGCCATCCTCCCTTTCCCTGACCGCCCGACTGAGCGAGCTCTATCGCGAACTCTGGTTCGTTGAAAAAGAACCCGGCAACCCCCTCCGGAAGCACGGTTTTCGTTTACTGCGCATTCTTATCCTCGCCTGGCAGGGCCAAAAACGGAATCAACTCCCCATCCAATCCGCTGCCCTTACTTTCTATAGCATGATCGGCATTGGCCCCCTGGTGGCATTCAGCATCATGATTTCAGGCTTCCTCCTGCAAAAAGATATCAACGCCACGGGTGAGCACGCGGGAATGGACGACAGCGTAGTGGTGGAAACCATCACCAAAGCAATCACCTTTGCCGCCCCTCACGTCGCCCTTGGCGGGGACGAAAACGATACTGGAGGCAGTAAAACCAAAATTGCGCCTGAAGTTTTGGAATTAATCAATAATTTCAGCGAGCGCGCAAAATCCGGAACCGTAGGGGTTGTCGGTTCACTCCTGCTCCTTGTGATTGGCATACAGGTGCTCACCTCCATCGAAAAATCCTTTAATACCGTCTGGGGCGTCGCGAAAGGTCGCAAGCTCCCCGAGCGCATTGTAACCTACTGGACTTTTATCAGCCTGGGAGCGGTGCTGGGAACCGCTGCGCTCTCACTGCTCACCGCCAGCGCCATCCTGTGTGCCATGGAAACCCTTCCCTTTGGCGAAACCCTAGCGGCCCTCTTTCAATTCTCTCTGCCCCTGCTCGCCTTCCTAATCTTCACCCTCGCACTGGCGATTTTTTACCGCTTTATTCCCAACACCGATGTGCGCTGGAAGCCGGCCCTGATCGGAGCCGCCCTTGTGACTGCGGGTTTGAACCTCTACCAGATGCTCTCCTTCCTCTACGTTCAACGCGTGGTTGATACCAAGAGCCTCTATGGGTCAGTGGGCATCATTATCGTCCTCATGCTGGGGCTTTACATTTTTTGGCTGCTCGTTCTTTACGGCGGTCAAATCACTTATGCCATCCAGAATGCCGATCACCTCACCAATGAAAACGCCTGGCAATGCACCAGCCCGCGCGCCCGCGAGACCATTTCCCTCGCCATCCTCATTCTTGTTGCGCGAAAATTCCAAGCAGGCAAACCACCCCCAAGCAGCACTTCCCTCCAGCGCCGACTCCGCGTCCCCTTTCATATTCTCAATTCCAGCATCAGTCATCTCTGCGAACTTGGATTGCTAAACCCCATCCAGCCAAGCGACGGAACGCGGCCCCACGAACGCGCCTACCAACCCGGCAAACCACTCGAGTCCATTACCCTGGGCGGCTTCAAACAGGCCTGCGACCAACTCGGAAACAATGAAGGTATCGAATTAATTGCCCATGATATTCCCGCAATTGATGCATACCTTTGCGAGGCCGAAAACTGGAACCACAGCCCCAAAGCACGTCAAAGCCTCCTCGATATCCTTCAGTTCAAGGATGACAAAGCCCCCACCGGAGATCAAGCAAGGGATTGACAGGAAAATGCGCGCTCCTAAGTTCGCAAGTTTCGCATAACAAACTCCTCATGATTTCCTGGATTCAACACCACCTAATCCGCCACGGTCGCTGGATATTTCTCACCCTCCTTGGAGTGGTCATTGTTGCCTTCGTCGGCACCATCGGCAACACCCCCGGTTGCACCACTAACCGCAGCAACTACCAAGCCCTGGACTACTACGGCTACGACCTGAATTCAGAACTCGATATGCGGCCCGTCGGCTTGCGCCTCTCCCTGAGCAACCAGCTCAATCAGGTGAACAACACCGACCAACAACAACTCAGCAATCAAATGCTCGCCCGTATTGCCATGCTGCACCTTGCCGATACCATCGGCATCCCCGCACCGGACCCGGAAACAATCGGCACCTACCTTCAGGAAAAACCACTCTTCCGTGACCCCTCCGGTCAATTTGACCGCGACCGCCTGACCCGCTTCATCGACACCATCGAAGCCAACCCATCCCTACCCGAAGGTATGCTCGTTCGCGTCCTTGAAGAAGATTACCGCATGCAGCAAATCGCCGAGAGGCTTTCCGGCCCAGGATATGCCATGACTGACGATGCCCGCTTGCAGGCCCAACGCTACCAAACCAGCTACACCCTCAGCACCGCCACTATCGATTATGCTACTTTTGAGCCGGAAATTGATGCTGCGGATTCCGAGCTTCAGACTTATTACAACCAAAACGCAAACCGCTATCAAATCCCCGAGCGCATTCAGGCAAGCTATCTACACTTTAAAGCCGACACCTTCCTCCCTCAGGTTGGCGCACTCGAAGAAGACGCCCTGCGCGAACACTTCATCGCCAACCGCGCACGTTTCGTCGATGCCTACGAAACCGCCAATCCCCCAGCCGATACGGAAGCTGACACACCCGCCGTTAAATTTGAGGATGTCCGCGAAGCAGTCAGTGGTGACCTGCGCAAAGCACAAGCCCTACGACTCGCTAATCAGGCAGCCCAAAACTTCGCCTACGACCTTTATAATAAATCCATTCCCCGCGAAAGCGCCGCCTTCAACGAAGCCATCAACGCAGCCGGACTCAGCCTTGAGCCTATCGAGCCTTTCAGCGCCGGCGACTCCGCCAGCCGCGGCTTGCCAACGCCCATGCTCGATGCCGCCTTTGCCTTGAGCGAGGCACGCTACTTCACCGACCCCTATCCCATGGATAACGGTTTCGGGGTGCTGATCTATCAGGCACGTTTGCCGATTGAACTACCGCCCTTTGAAGCCGTTGCCCAAGAAGTGCAGGCAGACTACGCCGCCGAGGAAAAACGCCGCCTCTTCTACGAGAAAGGTGTCGAACTGAAAAAAGAACTCGAAGCCCAACTCGCCGCCGGGGTCAGCTTTGCCGATGCCGCCACACAGCTCAACTTGACCCTCGAGGAATTTGAAGCCTTCAAGCTCAACGAGGCCCCACAAAATATCAACCGCGCCGCCATCCAGGCAGCCGTCGACCTCAAGGCCGGATCCGTTTCAGCCATGTTGCAGCTAGGCTCCTCCGGTCTCTTTGTTTTTGTAGCCGACCGTGATATCCCGGACTTGGCCGCCGATGATGAAAACCTTCAACAAGCGACCAACTTCCTGAAATACAACAGCGCCATGATTCGCATGAATGCGCTCGCCAGCGAATTGGTTGAGCGCGGCATGCCCAAAGAACAAAACTAATCCCTCAGATTAGTTGCCCAGCAATTCCTTTGCATGCGCCCGCGCCGAGTCCGAGTTGCGGTCTCCCAGCATGCGGGCTAACTCATCAATGCGCCCCGCCTCGGAACCGTGAATCGACCCGATCTCAACTTCCGTTGAATCTGCATCCTGCGTCTTCGTGACCAGGAAATGCTGCTGCGCCAAGGCCGCGACCTGCGGCAAGTGCGTCACACAAAAGACCTGATGCGCATTGCCCAAGCGGGCAAGTTCCGCGCCCACCGCACGACCAACCTCGCCCCCTACATTGGCATCCACTTCGTCAAAGACCAAAAGCGGGGTTGCGTCCGCTTCCGCCAAAACCGTCTTCAGCGCCAACATTACCCGCGCCGTTTCACCACTGGAGGCAATTTTATTGAGCGGCATCAAATCCTGCCCCGCGTTCGCCGCAAATACAAAACGGCAGGCGCAATCACCATAGTCCGCCAGCGATTCCAAAGGCATGATTTCAATGGCAAGCTGTGCTTTCTTGAAACCCAGTGCTTCCAAAAGCGCGCCCGCTTTTTTACCTAAAACTTTCGCCGATGCCGTCCGTGCCTTGCCCAGGGCTTTCGCCTGCTTGCGCAAGTCCTCCTCCATTTTTTCAGCCGCCGCTCGGCGTTCATTCAAAACTCCCTCCAAATCATCCTGCAAAGCCAACTTGCCCGCCAATTCCTCGCGCTTCGCCAAAACCAACTCAACCGTCCCGCCATGCTTCCGCCGCAGTTCCTGCCAAAGCTGCATTCGTTCATTCACCAATTCAATCGCCTCCGCATCAAAATCAAAATCACTCGCCATGCGTCCAATTTCCTCACCCAAATCCTGCAACTCCAACAGCAAACTGTTTGCGCGTTCCGATAATGACTCCGAGTCCGAATCCAACTCCGACAGTTGATGCGTCTGATTCACAAAAGCACTCAAGCGCTCAGCCAGACCGTCCTCGCCATTCACCGCCCCCTCACATTGTTGCGCCAACTGAATCAACTCCTGCGCTTTTGACATCCGGTTGAAATCCCGCTTCAAGGCCTCAATGGATGCTTCACTTAAATCCACTGCATTCATTTGCGCGATTTGCTGACGAACAAAGTCAACCGCTTCCGCGTCGAGGCGTTCGCTAGATTCAAGCGTCTCGATTTCCTTCAAGGCAGTACGCCAAACACGGTAGCACTCCGCGTATTCTGCCACCGCCGCACCCTGCCCTGCATACGCATCCAACATCTGCAACTGATGCCGTTCCTTGAACAACTTCTGCGGTTCGCCCGGCCCGTGGAAATCAATCCATGATTCACCCAACAACTGCAACTGTGACAAGGTCGCCAACGAACCATTGATTTGCACCTTCGGCATTTTGCTGCGGTGGATCGTTCGGCGCAGAACCAGCACCCCGTCTTCGCAGGGCGGAAGCTCCAACTCCGCCAATCGTGCATCCATTGATTCCGCATTCTCAAAATACAAAGCCCCCTCAACCTCCAGCAAATCCGATTCCTGACGTATCTTGCCCTTGTCTGTGCGCCCGCCCGAAAGCAGACCCAAAGCCCCCAGCAAGATGCTCTTACCCGCACCCGTCTCCCCTGTTACCGCAGAAAAACCAGCATCGATTTCAAGCGTCACTGAATCCAGTAAGGCCAGATTGGAGATTTTGAGATATTGTAACATCGTTGAAGCAGACGCACTCAGACTTGAATAAAAAGCTGAGCACAAAAGTAATCGAGAAAAAAGCCACCACCCCCGCAAGCATAAGCGAGGCAAAAGTCCGAAGCGGTGATACCCCCAAGGCAGTCCGCATTGCGAGCAAAAGAATGACAAAACCATACAAAAATCCCGCCATCATCACCGCCCCAAAGGCCTGCACGCGCTCGGCGTCCAATCCACTCGCCAGCAAATAGAGTAGCAGCCCAGAAAGCACGGTCCAGGGAAGCAGTGCCAAGCCCAAGCCCACTCGTACGATCCGGCATTCCGCGCGCCCACCAAACCAACGTGAAAAATTCCGCGTCAGTTGCGCCATGAAGTATAACATTCCAAGCCCAAAGAAAAACCCTAACAGTAACCACAGGGCGGATTTTTCCTCAGAGCCCAAATAAAAGCGCGCGCCATTCAATAAACCGAAGGCCCCTACCACCAGCAATGCTGCGCCGTGACCCGCCCCATTTACCTGCAGTTCCTGAATCGTGCGGCCCGGTTGATACCATATGCCCCACAGATAAGATTGCGTCCTGCCTTCACTACTCATGTAAGAGTAAAGAATACGTCGCTTGCCCGTCTAGCAAGTCTGCGTATGCATCTTTAATCATATGCTCACCGTAAACAAAGTCAGCATGGGCTTCGGCCCCAAACTCCTCTTCAAGGATCTTTCCCTGCGCATGAATGCCAGAGAGCGTCTCGGACTGGTCGGCCCCAACGGCGCGGGAAAAACCACC
>CBFHXZ010000010.1:0-33993 GCA_965659965.1 Coraliomargaritaceae bacterium | reverse complement strand
CACCGGATTCCCTTCGGGCACCAAAGTGTCCAACACCTCCGGTTCACCCTAGTCATGCCCGCACCAAGCCGCGCCAACCAAGTCCAGGGTTTCCCGCGCCCGCACCAAGGGACTGCAAATTATCCGACCTGGCATTGCTTCCGGCGAACGCTCTAACCATTCACCCAAAAGCTGCGCGTGATAACGACCACGTGCGGTCAACTTGCGTTGCCCGTCGGGGTAACCCGCCTCCGCCTGCGCATGACGCAATAAATAAACCTTCATGCCCGAAGCATAAATTCAAAACGGCCCCTTGCAGTATTAAAATGTTTGCGGATTAACGGCGCAACTGCAGTTCGTAGAGGTTCCCATCCCGGTCAATCAGCTCAGCCTTGTTTTCTGAAACACTCGCCAGACCAATCGCAGGTACCCGCGATACCAAATCCCCCTCACGGTAGATCGCCCGCTCGCTGACTCCGCCAAGGATGACCGCCGAGGCGTATTCGCGCCGTGCCGGCTCACGCTCCACGAGTTCCGGAGTAACGATGTCTCCCTCGCGGTAGACTTCTGGCACCGGATCCATTTCCTGCGCTACTACTTCAGCTTCCTCAATTTCCACTGGCGAAGTCGCCTCCAAAGTCATGCCCGCAACCACTGCTTCCACCGTGCGATACGCATCATTGCCATTCAGTTGCCCCTGGTCCGGGATGGCAATCTTGCCCAAGGTCAACGCCTGCCCGTCCTTCGTTTTCAAATCATCGCCCTCCCGTTTGCGGATGACCCCGAAACGCACGAAGAATCCGGTACGATCGAGGCCCATGTTTTCGGCGATGTAGCTTGTTAACTGCTCCTCCTCGATTTCAACCTCCCCCGTAACCGGATCCACTTTGATCGCCAACTCAACCATGGGAAGCGCCTCCTCCTCCAGTTGATAATCCGCCACAAAGAGTTCCCGCTTCAGCGAGGCATATTGCTGCCAATTATTCGGCAACCAGCGTTCTTTGGTAAAGGCCTCTGCAATGCGGCTGGCTTCAATCTCAAAAACCGCGGTCGATTTGTTTTCCTCAACCGTTAAGGCCGCCTTCTTCTCAAAATAAGCTTTGATATCGATGTTCTCAAAAATGCCTATCCGAAAGAGGAAAAAGAGCAGAGCAAGGAGCGCTGCGGGAATAACAAGCTTGGAATTATTTAAGTACTGTCGCATTATTCCGCCTCCTCACTTTCTGCCGCCCGACTCAAGAGATAAACAACCTCCAGTTCAGTGCGATAACCCCTTGAGTCACGCTCGATAAAGAGGCGGGAAAAATCCTTTGTCGGCGACTTCCGCCACAAATAGGTGCTTGCTTGAAGCAGGGAATTAGTCGGTAAAAAAGAACTGCCATCATTCAAAGTAATCCCCTGCGTACGTCCTTCATACGTCGCTACCAAAGAACCCAAACCCAATGATCGCTCGGGCATTTCCTGCTCCTTAATCGCCACCGATTCCAAAGTCCAACCACTCGCCGCAAATGCGGTATTTGGTATGGCAAGCAAGCGATCCTCGTCCACTTCATCCTCTGCGACAAATTCCTTACTGAAAATTTGCAGGCGTTTTTGCAAATCACCCTGCCGCATACCTTCCAGTTCTTCTGCCAATCGTTGCCGCTCCTGTTTGAGCTTTACTCTTTCTGCAAGCAAAGCCTCGTAACGCGCCTCAATCGGACGGTACCCCGTTCCTAAATAAATGACCGCAGCGGTCATCAGTAACAGGAGCAAAATGACCGGATATGAGGCCAGAAGCGTGTAGAAAAGGTAGAGTATTTTGCGCATGCCGCTTATTTTTCCTCGAATGGATAAAGGTTAAACGAAAGCGTGAAACTACGCAGCGAACCCCTGCGATCAAACCGCGACTCACGGTTCCGCTCACGTACAAAGGCCAGTTGCCATTCACCGTACTGCCAACCGCGGTTTTTTAAACCTGCCTCAAAACGCTCCAGCGTTTCTACCAAATCAATGTCCGCCGTTAGAGGGCGTCCCCGCATTTCCACTGACAGCATCGGCCCATCCACTTCAAGGCGACAATCCAGCGCATCCAATTCAACGACATCGGGCAGGCTGTGGGAAATCGCCCCCACTGCGATGGCCAAGGGCATGGGCACTGCTTCGTCCCGCGCGAACCCCATCCGTTCACGGCTGAAGTCGATCACGTGCAGCAACGCGCGGTTGTTCACGATATCATTCTCAATCTTTCGCGTTACCAGTGATTCACTCTGAATCTCCGTCTGCATGGCCTCCGAACGCAACTGTACCTCCCGTTTGCGCTCTACCTGCGGCAACATAAACAGAATACTCAAGCCAAAGGCCAAGACACTCACCGCAAATGCCCGGTGGCGATTTTTGCGCCTGCGTTGACGGTTCCGTTGCTTGGGCGCGATCAAATTCATTTTCAGGGAGGGCTTGCCCTGCAACAAACGCCCGATCAAAGCCGCGTCATCTTCTGCGTCCCATTCGCTTGGCTCAGGCTCCGGCTGAAACTCCGGAGTCTCACCAAATTCCTGCTCTGTAAAGAGCGCCAAGCGCTTGGACCCCGCCTCCAGTGAATCCAAGTTTGCATTTGCCCGCGCCACCCGGTTGACAAATAGAAAACGACCCAGCGCATCGTAGGCCAATAAGTAACCCGAAACATTCACTGCACGATAAATGATCCGCGATTTCCCGCTCTCATCCGGGCCTGCCTCCATTGCCGACAGCGCTTGCGGCAGACTGAAAATTCCCTCCAGTACGATACCGGATTTCAAAGCCCACCTCCCAATCGGCTCACTCACCGCTTCCGGCAAACTCGCCACGAAATGAAAACTGTGTGCCCCCTTCTCCGTGAGTTCCATCGCGTGCGTGACCCATGAACGCGGCACCGAACCGTAGAGCTTCTCCTTCCGTTGCGCCATCAGTTGACGTTGCAATTTACCCGTTAGCGGCGGCAAACGTTCCACATGGTGATCCAATGAGCCGTGATCCAAATAAATCGTCAGATGGGAAATCCGGAGTTTGCGCTCATGCTTTTTCAGGAAATCCAGCAAGCCCTCCACCTTCTCCACCTGGGCCTCTGCCAACTGCACCATCGACTTACCCTTCCGGCGCCAGGCCGTCAGCTTTCCATGATCCCATATGATGTTTATCCGTCCCATTCCGTTATAAATTTTACTTCAATTAATACCGCCAGCGCTGCCCGTCAAAGCGGAGGCTCTTAAAATTATTGTCCACGTCAAAAACACCCACCTCGGCATTCTCCCATGGTTCCCCGAGGAGCAACTGTTGCCCCAGCAGGAAATAGCGTGTTTGGCTACGCGCGGCGGAATTACCCCAACCACTTAAAGTCAACGGGTTATTTGGATCCGAAGGAACAATTAAGGCGATCGGCGCACGACCCGTAGCGACTAATTCGATCTCCGTGCTTCGGTAGTTTCCATCTTTATATCCAGCCACGGTAAGCGTTACATCCTCGGTATCATCGAGGATCTGACCCCGATCTGAAAGCACCAAAGCAGTCAAAACAGTAGTTGTTTGGTTATTTCCGTTGCCGTTGCCATTACCGTTTGTTTGTTCGGTAAAGATCACTGCTGCTTCCGCACCCGCTAAATTCGTTATCGAAACAAAGGCTGCATTGTCATCCCATTCATCAATTAAGTCGGTTCCGGAACGGCTGGCATACGCATCCGGACCGCCGCTCGGAAAATTGTTTTGGTTGCTATCGAAAACAGCTCCATTGGGTGCTTTAACAGCACGGTAGTTTTCAATTCGAACCTCGCACAGCCAATCCCGCAAATCCACCCGCTGTACGATCAGTTCCGCTGCTCGATTAGCCCATTGCGAAGCTGGCAATCCAAAAGCAGCCCATTCATCGTTCAGTGGCTCTCCATCACTGCCCACCGCCCAATCGTCCCAGAGATTGTTGAAGGCATTCGCACTAATCGTGTCGGGGAGCGGCAAATCCGGATTGGTCGTCGAGAGTAACAGGAGGCGCAACTCGCGGGGATCCTGAAAATCATTCAACCATCCGCTCCCACTCCCCGTGAGGTCAGAAAAAGAAAAATCCTCAAAGCTGCTATCCGCGAAATACAACTTACGTACATTGCCCTCATTGTTGCGCGAACCCAAAGGATAACGTGCTTCATTCGCGCTACCGGCACCATGACGCGCCGCAATGTTCCACCAGTAGCTATCGTTGATACCCTCCAAATCACGGATGACCGAATTATTATAAATTGGGAAAGCCTGCTCCCGAAGGATCCCGCGCTTCAGCGCTTCCGCCAAGTCCGGCAAGGCCGCCCGCTCATCTGCCAAGCGTTGACTCTGGATGACATTCACCGTCAGCGGAATGGCGGCCGCTAAGAGAATAGAGGTTACCGCCATCACGCCGATCAGTTCCAACAAACTGAAACCAGCGCGACGATCCATCGAATGATTCTGCAAATTTGAATGCATCATTAGTTCAGGGCTCCCGGGCTCAACATTTGTACCAATGGCAAGAAGACCGCTGCTGCCACAAAACCGGCCATCAGAACGGTCGTTACGATTAAGGTGGGCTCCAGCACTGCGAAAAAAGCTTTGATCTTGCGCGGCACGAGGTCGTCGTAGTAATCCACCACCGCTTCAAGGGATTCGTCCAGCGAACCGCTGCGTTCCCCTACGCCCACCATCGTTCGCACCAGCGCGGGAAAAGTCGCATCCTTCGCCATGGTGCTGCTCATGGTGGAGCCATTCGCCACCGCGTTTTCAATCTTGATCACGCTCGCTTCCACCACCCGGTTGCCGACCACATCCCGCGCCATGCGCAGGGAATCGGTGATCACAATACCCGCCTTTTGCATGAGGATCAGGCTCCGCAAAAAACGCGCAATCGCCAGCGTGCGAATCACACTACCCAAATAGGGAATATTGATCAGCAATTTGTCGCGGAGGTACGCCGCTGCGCTGGAAACACGAAATAAAATCCGCAAGCCGACTGGAACAAGAAACCCCGCAGCCAATATCCAAATCCAATACGCCACCACGAAATCACTTGCCGTAATCATTATCCGCGTCACCAGCGGAAGCGGAATCTCCAGTTCGTATAAAAGCTCCACCACCGTTGGAAAAATAAAACGCAGGGCGATAAAGATAAACGCCACCAAGGCCGCCACCACAAACATGGGGTATAACATCGCCTGCTTGAAGGTCTTCCAGTTTTGATCCAGCCACTCCATGTAGCCCCGCAGTGAAATTAAATTTTCCGCCAGGGTGCCGCTTCGTTCCGCCACCCGCACCACGTTCTGAACATAACTCGGAAATATCCGTGGGAATTGCGTTAAGCCCTCGCTCATCGGTGTGCCTTGCTCCACCACCTCTGCCAGGCGTTGCCGTACCGTTCCCTGTACCCCGCCGGCATCTTCCCCCTCGCGCGCGCGCAAAGCATCCACAATCGATACCCCCGCACGCAATTGCATCCCCAATTGAAAAAGCAAATTCGCCAAATCAGCCGTCTTCATCTTCAATCGCTGATAACGCCCCCCGCTGGAGCGATCCTTCAAGGCACACTCCACCATTTCGAGGTTTTCCATTTCCAGCAGTTCCCGTAGACGACCCTGTGTCTCCGCCTCGCGCACTCCCTGCGTGACGCGACCCTCCTGACTCACCGCTTTGTAACGAAATTCAGGCATCCTCCATGACCTCCTCACTCTCTAGCTGAACCACCCGCGCGATCTCTTCAACGCTCGTCAACCCGGCAAGCGCCTTCGCCAATCCGTCATCCCGCATGAAAGGCATCCCTCCAGCGCGCAATTGTTCCTGCATCTTGCTCACCGAGTGCCCGAGCTCAATACCGTCACGCACCGCCTTGTCCACCTCCACAATTTCCGCGATGCTAACGCGTCCGCTGTAGCCTTTCTGCGCACAGGCCTCACAACCCGAGCGACGATACAAAGTGACCGCTTCTTTCGTAAGCATGGGGCTTCCCTTTCCAGCCAGGGCATTCCACTCCTTCGCGCTCATTTTAAAACTTTCTCGGCAAACAGGACACAGACGGCGTGCGAGACGCTGGGCACTCAGTCCCAACAAACTGCCTGCCAAAAGATAAGGCGGCACCCCAAGGTCGGTAAGACGCGGCACCGCGCTTAAAGCGTCATTGGTGTGCAAGGTCGAAAAAACCAAGTGCCCTGTCAAAGCTGCCCGCACCATGAGCTCCGCCGTTACTTGGTCACGGGTTTCCCCAACCAGGATGACATCCGGGTCCTGTCGCAACAAGGTCCGCAAGCCCGCCGAAAAACTCAGCCCGATCTCGTCCTTGACCTGCGTCTGCCGGATGAGCGGCATACGGTATTCAATGGGATCCTCCAGCGTAAACACGCTTCGGGCCTCCCCATCAATCATCCCCAATAAAGTATAAAGTGTCGTGGTTTTACCACTACCCGTGGGACCGGTGATCAAAAAGACCCCGTAGGGTTGATTCAGCACCTCCGTGAGTTGCGATTGCTGCGCCTCCGAAAATCCCAGCGTCGGCAAATCAAGCTTGAGGCGCGACTGATCCAAAAGACGCATGACAATACTTTCGCCGTTACTGCAGGGCAGGCTTGAAACGCGGATGTCCACATCATCCGAACCAATCGCGAAGTGAATGCGCCCGTCCTGCGGGAGGCGATCCTCCGCGGTGTCCATACCCGCTAAAATTTTGAAACGCGCGGTCAAAGCGCTGCGTATTGCGCTGGGTAACAATAGCCCTTCCTCCAGCACCCCATCCACCCGCAGGCGGATGCGGAAAAAACGTTCCTCGGCGTGCAGGTGCACGTCACTCGCCTCTCGGGTCGCGGCGTGTAGCAAAATCTGCTCCGCCAGACGAATCATCGGGGCATCGTCCGAACCCTGTTCCTCCAACTCGGCCTCATCCATCTGGATGATTGCCGCCACGGCATCGTAAAGATCCTGATGCGCGCGGTAGTTGCGGTTGATCGCAAGACGAATATCGGTCTCGGAAGCCGGCAGGGCCTCTACAGTTTGCCCCGCCGCGCCCTCCAGACGTTTGAGGGTCGGTAAATCAAAGGGGTTGGCGCAGGCCACCCACAGGGCATTGTCTCGTTCCGCAATGGGAATAGAGACCGTGCTTTGGCAGAGTTCCAGCGGCAGGCGTTCACGCAAGGCATCGCTCAAGACGAGCCGCCGCAGGCTGAGGTGCGACTGATCCCCCGGACCGGTCGCAATAAAATCACGGGCAGTGCTCAGTTGTCCCCGCACCGAGCGGTAGAGTGCCAACTGATCGCTGGTAACGAGCCCAAGGCGCTGTACCACCTCGCTGAAGCTCAAGTTGAGGCGTGTCGCTTCGCGCGCTGCCAAGTCGGCTTGGGACTGCGTAAGCGCCCCCTCAGAAACAAGCCAGGCCTCCATTTTGATGGAGGCCTGACCGTTGCTGTTTGACTGAATGTCAGTTTCGCTCAATGCGAATTTTGTTAAGATTCAGATAACCGGGTCAGGCAATAGGCTACTGGTGAGCCACGTAGAGATAAGCATCGTGCGTGCCATCTGCTGCCTCCGCAGAGAACCAGCAGTTTGCTCCGGAAATGTTACCGGGAATGCTTCCGCCAATGGTGGATTCCGCGATAATGGCATCTTCACCCTGAACGGTGACCGGGAAGGGACCATTGACTTTGGTGCCGAGGGCCGCGGCTTCCTGTTTGGTCAGATTCGGAATGTAGTAGTAAGCGACACGGGTGGCGTTGCCAGCAGATTTGAAAAACAGGTTATTGGTTGCATAAGTTGCGCTACCACCGCCGGCATCACAAGCGCCCGCTCCGGCAGTTGAGACACAACCCACGGCAAAGTCGGACGCTCCCGCCTCGGCTTCACCAATCGGAGTTTTAATCTCTTCCATGAGCAGTTCCTGATAGTAAAGAATGTGTCCAAGGGTGTCGGCATTGCCAGCTTCATTGGCAGGCGCAGTACCACTCGCTCCGGGACGGTTGTTGGTATAAGTAGAAAGATCACCATCCAGAGGAATGCGGTCGTAGCGCTGGTAGTAATTCAGTACCGCGGTTTTCGCTGCATTTACGGAGGAAATGGCTGAAGTCACTTTGGCATCGCGGATCGATTCGATCACTCGGGGTGCAACGACACTTGCGAGAATGCCAATAATGGCGAGAACGCCGATCATTTCGATCAGCGTGAATCCTTTGCTGGAGTAGTTTTTAGTTTTCATCATAGTATGTGGATTGGTTTATTACGATTATACGTGTGTAAGTTTGATGGCAAAAAGGTTCCAAATAAAGGTAATAATTGCTTTTAAGCACCATTCGCGGCCCTTATCAGGCGTCACCCTGCAGTTATAGTAGTATGAAACAAAAATTGGCTCCCTGGCCCTCTAACGCGCTTGCCGTTAGGGTTCTACCTGCTTGTTCCACCTAAGCGCGGCTCGATGCCAGACCCAAGCCGGACCCAAAACTTTTTCGCTGTAATGCGGCTCAAAGATACGGATCCATTTTCAGGCGCCATTCCCAAAACAGTGTAATTATCATCGTACGTAGATTGGTTTAATACGAATCACCGTATGTAAATTTTTAGGGCAAAAAGGTTCCAAGTGAAGGTACTCATTGCTTTTAAGGAACCCTTCGCGGCCCCTATCAGGCGTCACCCTGCAGTGATGGTAGCATTAAACAGAACGTGGCTCCCTGGCCATCTAACGAGCTTGCTGTCAGGGTTCCGCCTGCTTGTTCCACCAAAGCGCGGCTCGATGACAGACCCAAGCCCTGACCCCAAACTTTTTCGCTGTAATTCGGCTCAAAGATACGAGTCAATTTTTCAGGCGCAATTCCCGGACCATTGTCACTGACCTCAATACAGACATAATTCCCGCTCGGTAACCCTTCAGGCGGCGAAGCGTCGGGGCCAATCCGTGACAAGCGCAGGGTAACCCTGCCCCCCTGCGGCATCGCCTCTTTGGCATTGATCAGCAAATTGTTGATAATTCGCGCTAACGTAGCCCGCCCCATCGCCACTGCCGGTACCGCTGACTCAAGCTCAATGCGACCCTCCACTAAACTTTCACTCAGGCAAATTGCCATACATTCACGTACCAAGGACTCGGGATCGGTATAGCTTGAGCCGGTCTCCGCTTGCTGTAAGGCTGCCAGTTGAGCAATCAGGGGACGCAACTGCCCGGCGGCATAGTCTGCCGCCGCAAGATTGGAAGCCCGCGGAGCCTCGGCCTCCAACTCTTCACGACAATGGGTAATATTTCCACGTATAACCGTAATTAGGTTATTGAGATCATGCACCAAGGCCCGGATGTGCAGGTTGCCCGATTCCGGCTTGGTATTGCCAGCGTGCTCTTCAGTCATGTAGTAAGCGTTGATAGGCAGATCCGTAAAGCTGCCTGCGAGTCAAGATTGGGGTTTATAACCTTACTAAGTATGAAGCTTGAAAAGCAAGCAAGCCTAGAAAAAACCCCGCGCATGAGGCTTTTGCTTCATTCGTGCTCCCGCTTGAAGCTACAGCTTTGGCGAAGCGCACCCCTGCTTACCAGCCGGCAGTCAATGAAACACCCAACCCACCTTTCGGAATCCGGGCACTTAGCAGACGAGCAATACATTGAATGCCCACTGCTCCAATTTTGAAATTCCCACCGACCCAAGTGCGCCTTAATCGGTATTCGGAAACTCCTTATGCAGGCGTCCCTCCAAATCCGTCACACGCGCCGCCAGGGCGTCGTATTGATCCTTGGTCACCACATTCGCACGGTGCAGCAATTGGTTGAAAAGATGACTCGCCTCAACCTTCGCTTTTTCGGTCTCCGCCTCACCCGCCGCCACAATTTTTTCCGACATCGCCGCCGCTTCTTCCTTCGAAAGATTACCCTTCTCCACCAACTCATGCAATGACTCCAGAATCTTGTCCTTTGTCACGACAGCGAGACCCAGGCCCGCCAACATAGATTTTTTAACTAATTCGAGCATAATAAAAATACCCTAAACCTGAAACACCACAAAAACAAGACCAGAGGTGCGGTATGTAATTAAAGCGCCTATGCTTTTAAATGGGCATATTTTCGCCAAAACAAATGCCTGGATCCATAAGAAGATTCGGCAACAAGTGCCCTCTACAGCAATCAGTAATTTTCTATTCCGGTGGCTCTGCCTTTACCTTGAAGAAATTCATTGGTTGCGTAGATAGCGGTTGCGCTGAGCGATAAACCACTTCCTCGTATTCTCCCTTGTCGACCACCCGCAGCAATACTGGTTGGCCCACCATCTTTGAGAAAGCGACATCCTTACTTTCAGAGACCGAATAGCGATAGCCTGAATTTGCAGCTTCCTTATTTCGGTCAAACTTGAAGCACGCATAGCCGTCTTCAATAAAGGCAGTCACCTTGGCAGTATCCAACTTGGTGGGGTCTGTATTAAAGGCGAATTCTGCCCATGCAGGCGTGCTATCCCCATCCGTATCTGAAAAAGCTTTAATCTCGTTTAAGGATGCACCAAATTTATTTTCCCATGCATCGGAAATGCGGTCTGAGTCAGTATCGCCGCCACTTACGCTATTGTAAGTCCATTCTAGCTCGTATTCATTGCCTCGGTAATCGCCTACAATCCAAATAAAGACTGTTTTCAGGGTCGTATTATTAACTACAAATTCAACCCGCTCGGAGTCGCCTATACCAAACGAGGACGTGATAACGTTTAAATTTTGATCCCAAACTACCATGTCTATATCACCTTCGCTGTGCGCAAAGCTCAGATCCAGCACCAAAAAGAAGGCGTCTTCGGGTGTATCAATTTTATACCAATCCGTATCGGACAACATTCCAAGGCCATCAATATCGGACAATTTGCCATTCAAAGTTGACGGCAACTGATAGGCATCTGTGGTGAAATCATTCTCCTCGTAAGCATCATCCTGGAAGCTGGAACGAGCGCCCCATGAAATATCGTATTGGAGGCCTTGGTTACTGCCATCAACAAAAATATAATAGTCGGTAGATTCGTCCGCAGGGATTTCTAAAGTCTGGAATGTAGTGCTGGTTACTACCATGGAACTAATACGAATGCTGTTAGCATCGTAAAGCACCACATCAATCGAACCCGCATCCAATAAGGAAGCCCTAACTTGAATAGCCGCATCGCCCTCGCCTGTTTTAACACGGTACCAATCTTGATCCGTCTGCGTGGCGACTTCACCCATAGCACTCAACAGGCGACCCTCCTGGCCGCGAAGATCGTACGCCGTAGCAAGCGTATCATTTTCTTCAAAAATATCCTCACCTTCTTGAAGGAAAAAGCTGTCCCAACTGAAATCATAAAAGTTGCCTGCATTCGTGCCATTGACGAGCAAGTAAGCCGACTCGCTGACATCTGAGGTACGCATTGACAGTACAGATCCATTTTCAATAGCCCCCAACTCTGCTTTCAGGTAACCCCGATAGTCATAGAGTGCAGCCGTCAAACCCGTGGATGCCGGATTGGTAAGCGAAAAGTTAACACGCACCACATTCTCGCCCGCAGCACTGTTCATTTTATACCAATCCAAGTCACGTTGCTTGGGTTCCCCATCAACCGTCGATAACAGGGCCGACTCATGGGAGGAAATATCATACGCCGTGAAAAAATTATCGTTTTCCTCATAATCATCGTCTGTTCCATCATCAGGCGGGTTTGTAAGGAGGGCGTCATTGTAGAAAAAACTGTAGCTCTGCCCGCTGTTTTCTCCGCGCACCAAAAGGTAATAGGTTCCCTGCCCCACCGGCCCATTGTAATAAAGCCACCCCTCAGCTTCCGTAGTAGCCACCACGTAACCACGATGATTGTATAACTTTAAATTAATGGCACCCAAATCCTCACCCGTCTTTTGAAGATTAACGGACAAGGCGGTTTCTGCGGGATCAATGCTTAATTTATACCAATCGTTGTCCTTTTGGATTCCCGGCCCGTTGTGATCCTGCAACTGAGTGCCGCTGCTCAAATTGCTTAAATCATACGCTGTGTAGAAGGTGTCGTTTGCCTCATAGGCATCTTCATCAATGGGTGCTACTATCAATGGCGCCTTGCTTTGCCAGGTAAGATCGTAGAGGTTTTGCTTATTTTCACCCTTTACCAGCAGCGCATACGCACCTCCCGCGGGATCCACCACGCGATTGAGGGTTTCGTTATTCTGTGTACCTGAAGTTTCGGTAATGAAGTAGCCCTTGGGGTCATAGAGCGCCAAGTTGATGTCCCCCTGAGCGTGATCGAAGGTACAAGTCACCTCAAGACTGTTAAGGCCTGCAGGAACATTCAAAAGATACCAATCGCTGTCGGCTTGCTTTCCGGATCCTAAAATCCCAGCAAGTAGAGTTTCACTGGGCAGGATATATGCATCAAAAAAGCGATCATTTTCTTCGTAGTTATCATCGTTGACTGACTTTGTTCCTGTGCCGCGCAGTGCAAAGACATAAGTAAATACGTTTGTGGTATCGCTTTCAGCATAGAAGCTAAAAGTAACCTGTTCCTCTAGCAAGCCCATAGCGGTAGGCTTAAAGCGAATTCCAATATTCGCACTTTCCGAAGCTTCTAAGTTTATCGGTAAGATGGCATCCGTTGAGAAAAAACTGCTTCCAAAAGCAATGGAATTTATAATCAAACGTTCCGTGGATGTGTTTTCCAATGCAAAATAATGGATATCACCAGAGCTATTGATATGAGTGTGACCAAATTCGGTCCCATCTTCAATGCGGGGATTGAGGTCTCCATTTACAACAAGCGTTTCCTGAATCAAGCCACCTTTAACATCGAGCGGGGTCTTGGGAATGACACCCGTTATGAAATACTGCCCTAAGGAGGCATAACTCGAAAAGCCATCCGTCAGCGGGTCTCCACGACCATCTGCGCCTACGACTAAATGGTAGGTGCCAGCTGCAAGATCCCGCTGAATGGTTGCGCCGAGCGTGCTGCCTGGGTTTACCGCCACAATATCTGTTCCGCTGGCATCCTGAAGTGCGATTGAGACCGCCAAATTCGCGCCCATCGTACTCGAACCGCTTTCTCCTTGCTGTGAATCCACATCCAGAGGGTTCACATTAAGCGTTACTTCACCACCCGTAGTGGAAAAAACAAAAACATCCAAGTCCCCGACGGCTTCAATAATACCATTATCGCTAATGACGGATCGGTTCGATGACAGCGCATCGGCTGAAGAAATCGCATTCCCCACGTCGTCGTTTCTAAAACCAAATCCATTGCCACCCGCACTAGTTGAACCAATCAAAGCAATATCATCCTGATAAGATGGTATTTCATCGCCGCTATTGTCATACTGAACCGCGTCCTGGTATTCACCCTTACTCCACTGGGTAACGTTTTCATTTCCTCCTTGAAAGGATGCGCCCATGATGGCCGCCCACGCTGTCTCTCCAGTACCATGTCCATCAAAATACTGATCCCCATCACCCGCTTTTCCATCATGCAGTAGACTGAGGGTATGGCCTATTTCGTGTGATATCGTATCCGCACAAAGGTATTCCTGGGCATTGAAGGCCCAGCAGGGCACATCGTTGCCGAAACTGCCAACAAAGGCCACACCACCCGTTCCGGGAGCTACTGTACTGGTTGGTGTTACCACACACATCACGCGTTTGTCATTGTCCGTATTGTTATAAACAAAGCGGTCGGTTGTGACATTGATATTATACGGTGCAAAATCTTCTGCTACACGTTGCCAAACAACTGTAACCCATGCTTCGTTGGCAGCCTGTGCATGGGGCGCTGCAATCACAGTGGAACCGCCATTCCAGCTGGGGTGCGTCACCGACTCTCCATCGAAATCAATATAAATACAATAGATTGCACTCGGAAGACTACTCAAAGCCACTTGCTGAAAGCTGTGCGTGCTGTAAGATATCTCTCGGGTGGGTGGCCCCCCATAATTCGCACTCCGCTTATCTCCTTTCAGCGGATAGGTTGCGCCCAAGGGCGCACAAAGAATCTGGCTTACGCTCGATATTTCGATTGTCCAATCATTGGGACTTTCTCCAAAAAAGCGCAAAGCCTCCGACTCGCCATTAAAAAAGATTTGCCCGCGTAGACGACCATCCTGGCGCATCATATATACCGCCCGACCCAGATCCTTATCCAGAGTAACCCCGACAGAATTAAGCACTCCCTCACGTGAAACGGAATCAACAACTCCGCCCAATTCAAAGCCGGGAATCTGCAGGACGACTCTTTCTCCCACTCCCGCAACCTTGATGTTTTCAAGCGTTTCTGGATTTAAAGTATGTGACGGAGCCTTCCGATAAAAACTGAGGATTTTGTTTTCTTTATCCAAAGCTACCTCAGTATTGGAGTACTCAGACAGGTCTTGTTCCAAGAATTCCCTGCCAGCTTTTTCTTCATGCGTGCCATGCTGCTGGAGTGCTTTTTCTGAGCTGTGGTAATTACAGCTATCGCAATCATAACCTGTATGGCTATCATCTTGAAGCGACTCTTTCACCGTATGGGTTTCGGTGACATCCGGCTTCCGTATTGTACAAGCTACCCATACAAGAAAGGCTGCGATTGGGACAATGTAGAACCTGGAGGAAAGCTTCATTTTGCTATTTTTTAATCAGACTACTTTCATGTGAATGCATAGGCTGGAGACCACCCTAAGGTGATCTCCAACGAAAAAATTTCTTGTGAAAGAATTAATTACCTTCGTCCAAAATAGAACGATTCACTGATCCTGAAGGGGTCATGATCGTGGGATTTTGAAAGAGTTCATTGGCTTCAGCATTATCGTAGCTTTGGCGTGAAAGCGAACCACCGGGACTCACGAGGTTGGCCGTAATAAACATAAGGAGATTACGTTTCTGGCGGGTCTCACCCTCGGAGCGGAAGAGACGCCCCACGCCCGGAATATCGCCAAGTACGGGCACCTTGTCATTCACGGTTTTGACTTCATCGCGGGTAAGACCGCCCATCACAAGGGTCGCTCCATCAAAGACAGTGACCTCGGTGGAAAGTTCACGTACCGAAAAGACAGGTTGGTAGAAACCTGCAGGAACGGTAACGGTTGTACCGCTTGATATAGCCACACTGGGACCGCCGTATTCCACGAAGCCTTCGAATTCGGTGACTTTGGGTTCCAGCACAAGGCTGATGGTATCGTCATTCTCCACGTTAGGCGTGACTGCCAGTTCCACACCTACGTTGCGGGTGACGAAATCCTCCGGCGTACCCGCGGTGATTGAAATCGCAGAAGAACCGCCAGAATTATTACCACCAGTCGAAGCGGTGGATTCGATATCACCATAGCTTTCGGGATAGCGGAATTCCTGAGCGACGGTAATGGTGGCGCGCTTACCGGAGAGCACGGTCACCTTCGGCGCACTCATTAAGTCGCTTCCGGTTTTGCGGGAAAGGGCACGAATCGCAAAATCGACATTGTATTTACCCCAATTCCATCCAGTAGCGGTAAACAGACTACTGGCGCTTGAGGCCAGATTTATTGCAGTGGATAGGTTGGGTGCTTGGTTGGTCGCAACCACTTCACCATTAACTACAATTTGGGATTGAGCGCGATCCACAGAGAAGGCGTCACTCAAGGTACGACCTTGGGTTGAGTAATTCCGCTTGTAGCGGTAAGTGGGATTGCCGGTATTATCCAAAATAGGCGCACCGTCTGCATCCAAAATTGGCATTGCTCCGTTACCCAAAGTCCAATCAAAGCCGAGCTCGTCGAGGTCATTCTGGGCAACCTCGAGCAGTTTCGCTTCGATTTCAACCTGTTTGACTTCGCTGTAATTACGCAGGATGGCGCGCATGCGGTCGAGGTTCTGGCGGGTCTGGGTGACGATGAGCTGTTCACCGTCGAAGGCGAGGCTCGCACCCGGGAGTTCAAAATTCACACCGGCGCGTTGGAAGAAGGCCTGGAGGGCTTCAGTCTTTTCGTTGGCGGAGGGGCCGCTGCTGGCGCTGGCGACCGGAGCAAAGGGATCGACCGGGCCGGCGGAGGCGCCCCCGTCACCGAATCCGGTGAGGCGGATGACCGTTCCGGCCGAGATGGGGAAAAACTCGGTCACAGTGCTTTGACCACCTTCGGGGCCGAAGCTGGGAGCAACGGTGACCGCGTCGGAACCCACCTCATAAGTGAAGTTAACCTGTTGCGTTACGAACTGCAGGATGCGGTCGAGGCTCAGGTTGCGAAGGCTGATGTTAACGCTGGGGTTGGTGTTGTTGGGATTGAAGAGCACCACAATATTAACACCTTCACCTGCGGGATCGTATTGCAGGGAAAGTTCGGAAAGCGTCTCAATCACGCGGGTCAGTTCCATGCCTGAGAAGTTGACCTGCGGGATAACGATGCTGTTGAGCTTGCGTTGGGTGCTGCTGTCGCCGGCATCGGATGCGGCATCGGATGCAGAGATGTCAAAGACCTTGGGGCGTTCCCATTGTTGATCGACCTCGGCGAGCATCTGCTTGCGGGTTTTGTAGAGGTTGGCTTTTTGAATGGCACCCACTACTTCAGCGATGCGTTGCGAATGAAGCTTTGCCTCGGCATTGTTTGGCGCACGGGCCTCGACTTCTTTAAAGGTCGCGGACGCGCCGTCGTAATCGCCGTTCAGGAATTGAGCGCGGCCCTTAAGAAGAAGATCCTCGATAATTTCTTGATCCGCTACAAATTTGGGGCTTACTTCCGCCATGTCGATCTTGGCGGGGGCATTGGCAATCTGCTCGAGTTTGGCATCAAGGGCGCGCGCAGTGCGGGAATTTGCCCCGGCAGCGAAATATTCATCCAAGCGGGCGCGGGCACCGTCGTAGTCGCCCTGTGCTTCAAGTGACTTGGCTTCCTTCAGGAGTGCCTCCGTGCGGGACTTGGCAGCAAGGCGTTCAGCCTCCTGAGCTTCGGCAGCTTCCTTGGCAAGGCGGTCGGCCTCGGCTTGAGCCGCAAGGGCTACGGATCCAGCGTCGGACTCCGCTGCGGTAACGGGAAGGGAAGTCGCTCCGTGAAGGGCGTCACCGGTACCGCGGCGTTCCATCTCGCTGTTAATGGAAGCAAGGACGCGCTGGGCATTGGTGTCATTCGGTACGAGGCGGATGAGCTCCTCGGCCTTTTCCTTGGCAAGGGCGAGGTTACCGGCGTCTCGGGCTCGCAAGGCCTCTGCCATGATGCGAACCTTTTCAGAGGTCGATTGCGCCTCAGCCTGACTCGGCAGGGAAATGAAAGAGGCAGCCAGAAGGCCAGCCATAAGAACCGTCAGGAGGCTTTTTTTAGCGAGGAGATATTTTTTCATGATTAGGATTAGCGTTAAAAGGTGGGTGGTAAGCAATTACGTTTTTCAATTTTTCTAAAACATACTGTCGAACGGACTGGTATCCGATTCCGCAGTGGTGGACTCTTTTTCATCGGTTTCACTGACGCTCGTATCGTTCGACTCCTGAACCGCAAGGGTCTGGGACTCGGGCTCACGCTCGCCAGAGAGGAACGTTTTTTCAATAGTAAGGGTGGCGGCCTCAAAATCAATCTCGGTGAGACGGTAGTTGCCGCGTTCATTTTCAAGGGTGGCTCCCACGGCTTCGGGGCGCCATTCCAGAGAGGCATCTTCTTCGGAACGCAAAAGGATGGCGACGCCATCGGTGTAGAGGGGCTTGCCGTGGATCAAGTCGACGGATTCATCCATACGCAAATCCACAATAGAGGCGGTCGCCAATTTGGTGATGCCTCCATCGTCTCCAAAGACGCGCTCGATAGTAAAATCAATCACTTCGAAATCATTGCCCTCGGGGGAATCTCCCACGCGCACGCGCAGGTTTTCTCCCGTCTCCTCGTCCACCATTAAGAGCAGGCTTTTGGTGGCGTCTTTAAAGTCCTCCTCAATGTAACCAAGGAGCTGTATGCGGTAGCGGGCGCGATCTATTTCGGCAAGATAGAGGCCGAAGGGCTCCGGTGGGGGTGGTGGTTTCCAGCCTTCGCTGACCCATTCACCGGTCTCGAGATTGATGTAAATTTTGGGCGGGGTGAAGACGTCGTAAATCCAACCGGTGGATTGTTCCGAAGCTTGGGGCCAAGTGGCATCCGTGAAGGACATTTCCTGAAGCGGAATGGGGCTGTAGTCAGAACCGAGCGGCGCAACTGCGGCAACAGGACCGGCATCCCCGGGACCCTCACTGAAGAGGTAGAAGGCTGCACTCGCTACCAAGACGAGCAGACCGATGAGAAGAAGGATTTTATCGTAGATACGGTTCATGGCGTTTAGGCGGCGTCACTTGCTTCGGTTTCAGTTTCAGCGGGTAGCACGACTTCAATGAACTCGAGTAAGAGGGTGAAGGTTGAAAGATTATCCACAATCACCGGCTTTTGGGCTTCTGCGGGTGCTTCCTCTTCGGCGGCATCCTCCATTCCAAAAACTCCAAAAATGGATTCCAGGTCATCTTTTTTCTTCGCTTGCTTCGCATCCACGGTGTCTTTTCCGGCAGGGCGCGAAACCTCAACACTGCGCACGACAATCGGGAGGTCGAATTTTGCCAGTTCATTCAGGAATAAACGCAGGGATTCGGTGTACCCCGTGAAGCTCACCCTGAAGGCAAGGGTATCAATGGCATTCGGCACCCGGGCAGAAACGGCGGGATCGATTTCAAAAGTACCGGGAATCTTTTGAGCGGGTCCGGCGGCTTCAAGCGCCTCGCGCTCAATCCGTTCAATCGTCTCGGGGTGTGAGGCAATGAGTTTTTCAACCAGAGCACTCAGGATAAGTCGTTGTTTGTCGAGCAGGGTAACCACACGCGGGTCGGCAGGAATGGTGGCGGCGTCGGCATAGGCGTCAAAACCGAAGGCGAAATCCTCAGCAACGTCTATGGGTGCAGCTTCCATTTCGCCGCCTGCGCTGTCTTCATCCTGATGCGCTTCCAATTTGGCGCCCGCTTCACTGATGAATTGCTGAATGGAAGCCATGACCACAACCCCGTCATTGGAAAGCTCAAGCTTGGCTCCCCGCTCAAGGTCGGCACGAATGTTTTTTAATTGCCTGATCAATGCAGCAAGGTTTTGCGCCGAGGCCTCTACGTTTTCAGGCGAGGGTGCGGGATCTCCGCGGTGAGCGGCATCGAGACTACGCTGCGCGCTTTGCAGTTTTTTATCGGACTTAGCGACCGCGCCGGCTGCCATGAAGGTGAGCACTGCACCCGCCAAAAAGAGGAGCAGGCAGATCAGCATCACGGCTGCGAAAACCGGGTTTTTCTTTATGCTATCCATGATGATTAAAGGGGCTTGGTCGCATCCACGACCAGTTTGATTTCAAAGGGTAACACGTTGAGCCCGTCGTTGAGCATCGACCAGCGGATGCTGGGCGGCTTGGAATCAACAATAAAGGCGGAGGTTTTAAAACTTGCGATCAAGCTGCGGATGCGGCGGGTCAGGACATCGCGGTCGATACTTTTCGAACCATTCGCCGTTTCGCGCACCAGCATCTGACCCTCAAGCGCGACTTCATAACTTGCCACACCCTCGTCTACCTGACGCAACACCTTGAGGCCATCGAGCCAAACATCTTCCGCGCCGGTCATGCTTGCCTGCAACTCGGCAAAGAATTGAATCCAGTTGGTCTTGGACTGAACCAGTCCCTCTACCCGTTGAATGGAGCCTTTTACAGCCTCTGCTGCCTCGACGTTATTCGCAATGGCGGCTTTGTCGCGCAGAAAAGGATCTGCTACGTTTTGCAACTCCGCGGTTCGGGCATCACAGGCTGCAATTTTTTCATTATAAACTTTCCATGCAGGCCAAGGTGCCAATGCCAGGCAGACGGCTGCCGCCAAAAGCAGGGGCTTCTGTTTCGCAAATCGCATCGCCGCCTGTACCGCTTCGGGCAAAAGATTCACACCTGCGCCGGATTGCACAAGGGGGCGACACGCCTCCCCGATTATTTGCGGCAGGAGCACGCGAAGGCTCTTGGGGTCTTCGGTGACACCCGCTTCGATCGTCACGTGCTCCAGCGCATCCAGTCGCTCAACGGGAACCTTTTGGCTGGAATTCAGGAAATCGGCAAGGCCACGCACTTGTGATCCGCGGCCGCTTAAGAGGATCCGTCCGGGCGCAGGCGCATTCTTTTGGCGGCGATAGTTCACAATGGAACGGGTGACTTCCTGGGAAACACGGCGCATGAAGGCTTCGGCGCTGTCCGTCAACGCCTTCGCTCCGGCGCTGTCTTCTAGAACTTCATTATCCTTGTTGTAAAACTGCAACTTTATGACCTCTGCCTGCTCGAGGGTCTTGCCGAGGTTGTCGGCAATACTTTGACTCAAGACCTGCCCGCCGAGAGAAAGATTTCTGACAAAAAATCCGTCGGCATTGCGGAAGAGCAAATTAGTGGAACGGGCGCCAATGTTTATGACGAGGTCATCCGAAGCCGTCTCAGGGTCCGCAAAGGCCAGAAGGTTGTATTCCAGAATGCTAGCGGCGGTGATACTCTCAGCGGTCAAACCGGCTGCGCGCACTCCCGCACAAAAACTTTCTATGGTATCGATCTTACATGCGATAAACAGGACCTCGGTTTCGATACCGTCATCCCCAACGATTTGACTGTCCCAAACGATTTCATGCAGGGGATAGGGAATGCTCTGCTGTGCTTCGAAGGCAATAATTTGGGCGCGTTTATCGGCTTCGACATGCGGGATCTTGATGGTCTTGGTGAGCACCTGATTCCCGGGCAGGATAAAGGTGGCGTTACCCTGTAGGTTGTTACTGCGGGCGAGTTGCTTCAACGCGACATTAACAGCATCGATCCAATTATCATCGGTAAGGCTATCAATTTCGAGGTATTCCGTGGCAAACTGCTCCAGCTTCACGCTGCCGGCCTGTGCGCTCACCTTGGCGGCCGTCACGCGACTGCTGCCACAGTTGATAATTAATCGGGAAGGATTACTCATGAAATTTTATATCCGTGGGCTAAGTTTGATATGGGGACCTCTAGGATTGGGGCTCTCGGCGCAGATAAACGGGTTCATCCCGGCCATCACCACGGAACCGCAAGGGTGCAAAATAGGAAGGCATCAGGATATTTTTGTTGGCCTCGGACTGCGCCTCTGCTTTCGACTGCATGTTCTTGAGCATGGCAACATCTTTAATATTGCCCATGGCTGGCCCCTTCTGGGGATCCTGCACTTGGCCGGCAATCGAAACTTCAACATAATGAAATTCCGGATCCCCGCGAATTTCATCGCGCTCCATAATAAGCCCCGGCATCAAGAAGGTCACGGTGTTCTTATCGCGCGCTTCCATGATAAGGATCTCCACCTGCGAAGTGTAGAAACTGTATTCGCCCGAACCGGTGCGATAAGCCAAGAGCGGCTTGATGGTTATATTTTCAACAAAATCCGGATTAACCGCATCGGGCGCGAGATTGCCGTTACAGGTCAATTCAATCTCCATCTGTACCCAATGGTCGCTGAGAGTGTTAAATTTAACGCGGTCCACCGTCACGGCGTCCTGCGCGATCAACAGGGTATTTAAAAATACGAAGACTATTAAAAGGGGTAGTAGCTTTTTCAGCATGCTTATTAAAATTTAAGTAGACTGTATAACTTGGAACGAAGTGAATGTGACTTCGAGGTAATAGTAGCTCCCAAAATAGCCCTTACGTCTTTTGTAACGCAAGCCATTAAACGCTTGCTTAGGGTTTTTTATCGGAAAAGTTTGATAAGATGACATCCGAACTACCTTTTAAAATCAGCGTTCTGGTTTTCCTTCGTAATGGCGACGGGGAACACCTCCTCATTCAACGCAGCAAAGCACCCAATTTTGGATGCTGGAGTCCCGTTGGCGGTAAGCTTGATATGCATCTCGGGGAGTCGCCCTACGAGTGTGCTCGCCGTGAAACCAAAGAGGAAGTTGGTTTGGATGTCTCCGATGCGGATCTACACTGCTTTGGTTATATTTCCGAAAAAAGTTACGAGGGAACCGGTCACTGGCTGATGTTTCTCTTTGATTGCCGCTGCAAGATAGATGCCCTACCCCCTGCCATTGATGAAGGTCATTTCGCTTATTTCTCACGCGATGCAATTGATGCCCTTCCTATTCCGGAGACCGACCGCACCCTCCTTTGGCCCTACTATGACAAATTCAAAGACAGCTTTGTCGGCCTGCGTGCCAACTGTGATCCGGGTGGTGAACTGACTCTGATCGAAGAATTGCGCCTACCCTAAGGTAAACTTGCCCGCCTCGACTTGGTAACGTTTCCAGCGCTCGGCATCCTCCGGAAAAACCGTTCCGCTCGCAATGATCTGGAAAGATTCCGGGCAGGCGCGCCAAAACCCGGCCCGCCGTTTCGGGTCTAGTTCTCCCAATACATCATCGACCAACAAAACCGGCACCACCGAAAGGCGCTCACGAAAAAGCTCTGCCTGCGCCACCCGCAAGGCCACCATCAACCCACGCTGTTGACCATCCGAGCCATATTCTTTTGCCGACCCCAAACATAGACCCAGTTTAAAATCATCACGGTGCGGCCCCTTCTGGGTTGCACCGATTATTTGATCCCGCGCACGCTGCCGCTCCCAAAGCTCCCGATAAAAATCCGGCCCGTCCCCTTCCGTGTTGGCCTGGTAAGTTAACTCCGGTCCTTCGTCCCCCTCTGCCAGGGATTGGTAAATCCCCTCCAGCACCCCCTGCAAAGCGCCCACCCCGGCGGCTCGCTCTGTTTGAATACGATGCGCACAGGGCGCCAACTCCGCCTCGAAGGCACTCAGTTCCGCCTCACTGCCACCTTGCTTCAACAAACGATTTCGCTCCGCAATACCTTTGTGATAATTCCGCAGGGCTTCGTAATAGGCACCATCCAATGCCGAAAGCGTCAAATCCATGAACCGCCGACGCTCACCGGGCGACCCACGCAGCAACATCAAATCCCCCGAACTCAGAGGCACCACCGGAAATCGTCCAATGAAATCCGACATCCTCCCCACCTTTTCACCGTCCACCAAAACCTTGCGCGGCCCACTGGAGGCCTGCACCTCCAAGTCAACCTGACCCCCCTGCTCATGCTCCAACTCATAGACGGCACCATAGCCCGCGCTTCCCTGACGCCGCAGCGCCCCCAAATCCTGCGTGCGGAACGAGCGCAAGGCCGTTACCAAGCCCAAGGCTTCCAATAAATTCGATTTACCCTGACCGTTCGGTCCGCACAAAAAGACCCGCTCCGCCGACAAATCCAATTCCGCAAATTCAATATTGCGAAAATCCTGCAACCTGATGGTCGTAAAACGCATATCAAAAATCTTTAAACCGCAATCACCGGACTCTCCCCGGCTGATTCCTTTAAAGCAGCATAACTCGCCACAATCGCCACACGCAGCGCCTCCCATTGGCGCGGATCCGTTTCCGCACCGGCGCTGATGCGCACTACCCGCCGGACGACTCCCGCATCGTAACCCATCGCCGAAAGCCCAGGCGATGCACTCAACTTCCCGCTTGCGCAGGCTGACCCCGTTGACACCAAAAAACCGCGCTGTTCCAAAGCACGAATCCAGCGCACGTTTTCAAACTCCGGCAGCACCACCGCGCTCGTATTCCATAGACGTTCCGCATCCTTTCCCACCACTTCGCAATCCGGAAGCGAAGACAACAAATCCCCCTCAAAGGCATCCCGCGCCGCAGGATCTCCAACAGGCGATGCTTCCAGCGCCGCCACCATCGCAAGTATCCCCGGCACATCCTCCGTGCCCGCACGATGCCCGCCCTCCTGGGGACCACCTCTTTGAAACCCCACGGGCGCACTTCCCTTGGGAAGCACCCCAAAACCCGTCCCCCGCGGTCCGCCAAATTTATGCGCACAGCCCGTCAAATAATCACAAAGCCCCAAGCCCTCTGCCGGCAACTTACCCAACCATTGCGAAGCATCACAATGATAGGGAATTCCCGCGCTACGACAATGCGCTGCCACCTCTTTCCAGGGATTCAATACCCCCGTCTCATTATTTGCCGCCATCACCGAAACCGCTGCCAGCTCCGAGTAGTCAATTGCATCGGCCGCGACCAAACCCTTCGCACACAGAGGCAACTCACTAACCCGCTCGCCAAAATAATACCGCGCCGCTTCAAGCACGCTCGGATGCTCCGTTGGGCTCACCCCCACCCGCGCCTCCAAGGGCAACTGCCGCGCCCAAAACTCAAACACCTTATTATTTCCCTCCGTCGCTCCGGAATTAAAAACCAGCCGCTCCGGCGCCACTCCCAACATTGCTCCCAAACGATCCCGTGCCTGATCCAAAAGCGCCCGCACCCGCGCCGCCGCACGATACGGACTGGAAGGATTCAACCAAGCCTCACGATGCCCCGCCTCCAACGCTGCCGCAGCTGTTTCACTCAGTGGAGTGGTTGAATTGTGGTCAAAAAATTCCATCAAGGGATGCGCAGTTCCTGCCCCACCCGCAGGGCATTCTCACTCGCCATTCGATCGCGGTTGGCCTGATAAATATCCTGGTAGCGATTCGGCGTCCCGTAAAAACGCTGGCTGATTCGGCTCAAGGTATCGCCTGACTGTACCTTGTAGGTGCGTGGAACCTCCGCGGGATCCGGCGCGCCTCCCGCATCACGCACCTGCGGCTCCGGCGTTAAAGCAGCATAACTTTCCGTTGCGCTTGTTGCCCGTCGCGCTCCCCCAACCATGCCCTCATATTGCCCCAAGCGTTGCTCCGCCGTCACCAGAGCCCGCTTTAAACGCTCATTTTCCGCCCTCAAACCCTTCAATAATTCCAACATATCCACATGATCCAGCTCCGCCTCGTAGGGCCCCGCCGGCAGTTGACGCGCAAATTCCTTCTCCGCGGTTTCAATCAACTGCCCCACCTGCGTTGCCTGTGGCGAACCGGGTTTGAGCTGTAGATAACGCTTCAAATGATAAATCGCACTGATGGGATCTTTAAAGGATTCAAGGTAAATATAGCCGGCTTCAAAATGTGATTCCGGCGCGTCCCGCCGGGCGTCAATGACCCGCAAAAACGCGCTCAAAGCCTCATCCGTCCGACCCTGCGACTGGTAACTTTTCGCCAACTGGTATTGCTTTTCGTCGGTCTCGCTCACCACCTCCAACGACGAAGGCGAACAAGCAATGATTACAAACGAAAGCAGGAGCGCGATAAATGAATGAGGCAACCGTGTCATGTTCTTACTCTCGCTCACTTCACCAGAAATTCAACCTCGAATACAACCCACTCAGGGAACGAAAAGAATTTTTCCAAGGCGCGGCCCCTGATCGTGCGCCAAGGCTTCCTTATATTCAGAAAATGAATACCTCCCCGAAACCAGCAAGCACAACGACCCATCCGCCAGCATCCCAAAAACCGCATCCATGATTGTTTCCACTGCGGCGCGACTGGACTTCCGGCAATATTGATCCCACCAAAAACCCGCCAATCGCACATCATTAAAAATCAAATACCGCGTCGGGAAACGAACGGGATCCCCCGCCATGCCGCCAAAGGTTACCTGCGTTCCACCGTCACCGAGCGCTTTGAGTTGCGCCATCGCGCTGGCTCCCCCCACCGAATTAAAAGCCAGACGAAGTGCTTCCCCGCCCGTGAAATCACCCACCGATCGTTCCCAACCCGAACCCTCGATAACGACCTGATCCGCCCCCAAAGCCATGAGCGGTTCAATCAATTCCTCCCGCCTTACTTGATTCAGCGTGCGCACGCCCAGCGCCTTTGCCATCTGGATCACCGCCAAACCCACCGCCGAGTTCCCCGCATTCTGAATAATCCAGTCGCCGGGCTCCAAGTCTACGAATTGCCGCAGCAGACAATAAGCCGTTGGTGGATTGATGAAAGCCATCGCCGCCTGTTCCGTCGGAACCCCGTCCGGCACGGGCAGCAAGTGATCCGAACACAGGCAAGCATACTCCTGCCATGCTCCCGTATCCGAAAAACGAACCCGTTGACCACACTCCACCCCCTCGACGCCCGCACCCAGCGATTCCACAACCCCCACGCCTTCACGTCCCGCCACCGCCGGCAATTCCGGCAAACTACCGTAGCGACCGTCCATTCGTCCATAATCCGAGGGATGGATCGTCGCCGCCAAAAGCCGTACCCGCACTTCTCCCGCCTCCGGTTCAGGCATCGGCATGGATTCCAAACGCAAAACCGACTCCGCTTTTCCAAATTCATAATACCGCAACCCTTCTTGTTCTTTCATCAAACCAGCCTGAAAAATCCCAACCGCCCCTGCAAAGTTTTTCCGCACTTCCCGCCCGCATCGCATTGACTTCACTGCCCGCAAGGCGAACCTATGCCCTATGCAACATCCCTTCCTCGCACAGGATTTTAAGATTCAATGGTCAAAGCTCAACGCAGATGCCGTTGAACCCGACATAAAACACGCCCTCGAAACGGCACAAGCCGCCATCGACACCCTCGCGAAACCCGCCAAAAACCCCGAGGCACTCAATTATTCCAATACCTTTGCCGCCCTCGAAGCCGCCACCGAGTCACTCGACCATGCCTGGGGCCTTGTCAGTCATCTCGACAGCGTCTGCAACAGCCCGGAACTGCGCCAAGCACACAATAAAATGCTCCCTGCGGTTTCCCAATTTTCTGCCGACATCCCGTTGAATCAAGGCCTCTGGGAAAAACTCCGCGACGCCGCCGAGCAAATCGATTGCCGTGCCCTCCACCCCGACCAACAACGTCACATCCGCGAAACCCTCGCCGACTTCCGCGAACAGGGTGCCGATTTACCCCCCAAACAAAAGGATGCCGTACGCGAAATTCAGCAGGAACTCGCCCGACTGACCCAAGTTTATTCCGAACATTGCCTCGATGCCACCAACGCATGGGAAATTATGGTCACCGATGAGGGACAATTGGCAGGTTTACCCGCTTCCGTACGCGACGCCGCCCGACAAAGCGCGGAGCAAAAGGGCCACCCCGGGGCCTGGCGCTTTACCCTGCAGGCACCCTCGATGATTGCCGTGCTTACCTACGCCGCTGACGAAGCCCTCCGTAAATCCGTATGGCAGGCCTACACTGCCATAGGGCGCGAGTCACCGCACGACAACCAATCCCTTGTTGGCGAGATTCTAAAGCTCCGCCATCGCCTTGCCCGCACCCTAGGGAAGCAACATTTTGCCGATTTTGTCACCGAACGGAGAATTGTTAAAACCGGCGACACAGCCCTACACTTCACCGAAGACATGCAGGCCCGGATCTCAGAGCAATTCAAAGCCGAAACCCTCGCCCTGCAGGACTTCAAGGCGCAAACCACCGGCAACACCCGTGAAGCACTGGAACCCTGGGAAGCCGGCTACTGGGCGGAAAAACAGCAACGCGCCGGATATGACTTCGACGAAGAGGCCCTGCGTCCCTACTTCCCGATTGACAGTGTTATCAGTGGCCTCTTTGACCTCGCGGGGGAAATATTCGGCTTGCGCGTCCATGAAGGTGAGGCGGAAGTCTGGCACCCGGATGTGCAATACTACGAGTTGTTCGATTCCATGAGCAGTGAAATGCTCGGAGCTTTTTATGCCGACTGGCATCCCCGCGAATCCAAACGTGGCGGGGCATGGATGAACTACCTGATTACCGGTGAACGCGAACCGGGCAAACCCCGCAGTCCACATCTGGGTCTCATCTGCGGAAACCTGAGCCCGGCCATCGACGGCAAGCCCGCCTGCCTCAGCCATTACGAGGTCGAGACCATCTTTCACGAATTTGGCCATCTCCTCCACCACCTCTGCGGCGAGGTCGCCGTGAAATCACTCAACGGTGTCAATGTAGCATGGGACTTTGTGGAACTCCCCTCTCAGATAATGGAAAACTGGTGCTGGGAGCGTGTGAGTCTCGATCGCTTCGCCCGCCACCTTGAAACCGGCGAACCCATCCCACAGGAACTCTTTGGCAAAATGCAGGCGGCGCGCAATTTCCGTAAAGCCAGTGCCGCCATGCGCCAACTTTCACTCGGGAAACTCGACTTGACCCTGCATATACACTGGCCCGAAAACAAGGAAGACCTCGATGCATTTGTTCAGGCACAAATCGCCGCCTACCAACCGGAATACAAGACCAAGCCCAAACCAAACACCTTTAACTTCAGTCATCTTTTCAGCAGCCCCACCGGTTACGCCGCAGGATACTACAGTTATAAATGGGCGGAAGTCCTCGACGCAGACGCCTTTACCCGCTTTCAGGAAGAAGGTATTCTAAACCCCGACACCGGGCGCGACTTCCGCGAGAAAATACTCGCCCGAGGCGATGCCGAGGACCCGGCACAGCTCTTCCGCGATTTCATGGGGCGCGATCCACAACCCGAGGCACTCCTGCGCCGCGACGGACTGCTATAGCTTTGATGCTTGCAGCAAAATTAAATCAGCTTAAGCGCTGAATCCTCCGACTCCTATGTTTCGTGTCGGGTTTTTTAAAAAGTGACGTAACCCTGGGCGAGTTTGACAAAAAAGACGCCGAGGTTGCTCGCCGCGTGTGCCACCATGCAGGGAAAGAGTGAGTGCGTGGGATTCCACGGCCCAAAACGCAGGGCATAAAACCACAGCGAGTTCGCAAAGAGCAAGGCCGTTGTAAACCACGCCTTCGTCGTAAAGGTCCACGCAAAGCCTTCCTCGGTACTCCAGAAATGGCCGTGTATGAGCGCAAAGATCAGGGAGAAGCCCACGCAACTCCCAACCAGTGCCGCGCGTCCTTTATTTTCAACCACCAGAAAACCACGGAAAAAGACCTCTTCCACCACGCCCGCACCCAAGGCCGCGAAGAAAAAGTACCCGATCATTTCACTCTGCTCCGCCACGATCCCAAGCGCGGTTTCTCCGCCCGTCTCGATTGCCAGCAAAATCAGCGCGCCCAATATCCCGAGCCCATACACCGAGACGGCCGCCACCGTCGCACCCGGCATCGCCTTGGGATTTGGAGTCCCGCTCCGCTCCGCGCGCAGATCCCCAAAATACATATGGAGCATGTAGGCGGCAATGCCCACATAAGCCAAAACCATCAGAGGATTCTCGTTCAGTGCATCCATCCTGATTGATCCTTACTCATTAAATATGGCGGGAGTCCGACTCGTCTTTTTTGTCGTAACCGCTGTCTTGTCGATTGTGGTTTACCTTGTTCTTCTTGGTGTAGGCTTCGTAAACATCGTCCGCGGTCATCCCGAGCACCTGCGCAGCAGAAACCAGAAAGTGAAAGAGATCCACCACCTCAACCTTCGCGTTTTGCTCGTCAAATTCTTGGTACTTCGCCCACCATTTCCACGGCACCGAGTCGATCAACTCCGCAAGCTCCTGTTGCATGGCACGACTGTATTGCAAAACCCATTTCGCCTTCTCCTCATCGCTTAAAGCGTCCAAATCGACGCCGATTCGTTTATTCAATGCATCTTGCAGATCAAAAATTTCTTCCAATTTATCCATATTTAGGGTGCATAAAAGACCCCCTGCCCCTGCGCAAGCCCGAAGGCGAAAGATTTCAAGCCCCTTGAACGCACTATGCGCTTGCCAGCCCAAAGCCCCACACTCTAAATCTAGCCCTTGTCCGACGACTTGGCCCGGGGCGGTCAAATCATCGCCGGCAAAACCGTTCCGAACGGTCCCTATACATAAAGCTCCAATTTGCGACATGTATCTATGCCCCCATTCAACCGCTCTCTGACTGCTCGAGTTCGGTTGTTTGCCACATAAATAATAAAACATACAAAATACAATAAGATGCCTGAATTCGAAGAAACAAACCCGTCCAGCAGCGCCGAGACCTACGCGCCCAGTACTGACGCCAAACCACGCAGCCGCCGTCGCAGCGGCGGTTTTAAAAAAGAACAGTCTGCCGCCCCCAGCGGTAACATCGGTGAAATCGACCCCGCTGAAGCCCTCCGTGGTGAACGCCTGAGCGGTGAATCCAAAGCGCCCGCCGAGGAAAGCCAACCCCGCCCCGCCCGCGAAGTACCCCGTAAAACGGAAAACGACCGCGAGGACTACAGCGACCGCGCAGACCCCCAACCCACCGAGGAAACCCTTGCAACCGTCAAACGGGTTGAAGCGCGCATCCTTGAACGCAAGGCCGGGCGCGACGCCCGTCACCAGGCACGCAAACAGCAACGCGCCGCCAACCCGAACGCGCGTTCCAAAAGAAACACTCCGAAAAAAAGCGGCGGTTTCTTTGCTGCCATTCTCAAACTCTTTGGCCTAGGACCCAAACCCCCCGCTCGCAAGAGCGGTGGACGCAGTGGTTCCCGTTCCGATGGACGCCCCAACCAGCGCGGCGGCCAAAACCGCGGCTCACGCGGTGGCAAACGTCGCGGCGGACGCGGACGCAACCCCCGAGGTTCCGGACGCCGGGACTAACTGCCCGCACAGGCTAAAATGGATGTTTTTCGCGTCAACGGCAACGGCCCCCTAAGCGGTACGATCGAGGTCGGCGGCGCGAAAAACGCCGCCCTGCCCTTGTTGGCGGCCTCCCTCCTGACCGAGGAGACCGTACGCCTCACCAATGTCCCCGACCTAAGTGACATACGCTTCATGGTTGAAATACTCGGGCATGTGGGCGCGGAAATCAAAAACCCTGAAACCGGCACATGGGAAGTCACCGCGCGCAATCTGACACACGTAGCGCCCTACGAACTGGTCCGCAAAATGCGGGCTTCGGTTTGCCTGCTGGGGCCACTGGTTGCCCGGCTTCGCCGCGCGGAAGTTTCCATCCCCGGCGGTTGTGTCATTGGTCCCCGCCCGATTGACCTTCACCTCAAAGGCTTGGCGAAACTAAACTGTGAGGTCAGCATCGATTGCGGCTATGTGAACATCGAGGCCTCAAACATACGCGGTGGCCCGATCTTCCTCGGCGGGCGCAACGGCAGCACCGTCACCGGAACCGCCAACATCCTCATGGCGGCCACCCTCGCCCCCGGCACCACCCGTATCGAATGCGCCGCCTGCGAACCCGAAATTGTCGACCTGTGCAACCTCCTCACAAAAATGGGCGCGCGCATTGAGGGCATCGGCAGTCCCGAACTCACCATTCACGGCGTCGAGCGCCTGCACGGTTGTGAGCACGCCGTCATTGCCGACCGCATCGAAGCGGGCACCTTTATCGTTGCGGGCGCAATCACCAACGGCAACGTCCTCGTTAAAGGCATCGCTCCCAACCTCCTTGGAGCCTTCCTCGATAAACTCGAAGAAGCCGGTGTCCCGATTGAGCTGGAAGCCGAGGGCATCCGCGTGTTGCCGCACAACGGCAAGCTGCGGCCCGTGGATTGCATCACCTTGCCCTACCCCGGATTCCCCACCGACCTACAGGCGCAATTTTGCGCCCTCATGGCAATCACCGACGGCATCTCGATCCTTACCGAGCGCATCTATCCAAACCGTTTCATGCACGTGCCTGAATTGCAGCGCATGGGTGCCAACATCGCCATTGAAGGCCCCAGTGCCATTGTCAAAGGCCCCTGCAATTTCTCCGGTGCGCCCGTCATGGCCTCCGATCTCCGCGCCTCCGCCGCCCTCATCCTCGCTGCCATGGCGGCAAAGGGCGAGACCTGGATCCAACGCATTTACCACCTCGACCGGGGTTACGAGCGCTTCGAGTACAAACTCGCCACACTGGGTGCCAAAATCGAGCGCCTGAACGATTCCAAAATGCCCCGCGAACTCCACGAGGAATAATACCTGAATTCCGGCATGGTCAAAACGTGACGCTTCGCTACATTCTATATCCAAGATGCCCTTTTCACCCGAAGATCCGCCCGCCGGAACCGAGTTTATCGAACAAAGCCTCGCCGAGCGCGACAACCCTCAGGAAGCCGCACTGCGACCGCTCACCTTTGACGATTTTGCCGGACAGGATAAGACCATTGAACGACTCAAGGTCATGGTGGGCGCAGCACGCGACCGCAACGAACCCCTTAACCATATTCTCCTGAGCGGCCCTCCCGGTTTGGGCAAAACCACCCTCTCGCTCATCCTTGGCAATGAAATGGACAAGCAGGTCATCATAACTTCCGGCCCCGTCATCGATAAACCCGCCGACCTTGCCGGACTCCTGACCAATCTGAGCGAAGGCGACCTCCTCTTTATCGACGAAATTCACCGCCTCCCAAAAACCGTCGAGGAATACCTCTATTCCGCCATGGAGGATTTTCGCATCGATATCATGATCGACCAGGGCCCCAACGCCCGCAGCGTGCGCCTCAACCTCCCCCGCTTCACCCTACTCGGTGCCACCACGCGGATGGGACTCCTGACTGCCCCCCTCCGCAGCCGCTTCACCCTTCAATCACGGCTCAACTATTATGACCATACCACCCTGCAGGGCATCGTGGAGCGCAGTTGTGATTTACTTGAGGTCAAATACCAAACCGACGGTGCCGCGGAAATCGCCCGCCGCGCCCGAGGTACGCCACGCATCGCAAACAACCTCGTCAACTTTTGCCGCGACTACGCCCAACAACGCGCCGACAGCATCATCACCTGCGAGACCGCTGCCGCTGCTTTGGAACTCCTGGAAATCGACCAACACGGACTCGACGAAATGGACAAACAAGTCATGCGCGTGATGGCCGCCAATTATCGCGGCGGTCCGGTCGGGCTTGGAACCGTCGCCGTCGCCGTCGGCGAAGAAGCCCATACCCTCGAAGAGGTTCACGAACCCTTCCTCATCCAGGAAGGCTACCTTCAGCGCACCGCCCAGGGACGCGTCCTCACCGAAAAAGGCTGGCAACTCACCGGCCTCGAACCCGACAACAACAAACAGTCCGAGCTGCTCTAACTTTTTCCCATGGGCCGCAATTCCGTTCATAAAATCAAACGCCCCCCACGTTATTCTCAGGGCGCTTCCGTGGTGCACCTTGAAAAAGAGGATGACCTCTTTGATTTACTCGACCGCACCGAAAATCCCCTCCTACTCATCCTCGAGGGCGTGCAGGATCCCCATAACCTCGGAGCCTGTCTGCGTACCGCCTCCGGTGCCGGCGTTACCGCCATCCTCGCACCCGTGAAAGGTTCCTGCGGCATCACCCATACCGTCCGCGATATTTCCTGCGGCGGCGCGGATGAAGTCCCCTTCCTCAAGGTCAAAAATATCAGCGTCCTCCTCCGCAGACTCAAGGAAACCGGTATCCAAATCGTCGGCACCTCCGACCGCGGCAACGCTTCACTCTACGCCGTTGATCTCGACCAACCCACCGCTTTTATACTCGGAAGCGAAGGCTGGGGCATTCGAAAGGTCACCGCCGAACGTTGCGACCATCTCGTCAATATTCCCATGGCCGGCAAAGTCGACTGCCTCAACGTCTCTGTCTCCGCTGGAGTCTGCCTCTACGAGACCGTCCGCCAGCGGCAATAGCTTCGTTTTTCCTTTACCCAATCAGCTGTTAGCGCAATTTGTTAAAGCTTTCCCTGCGCGCCATGAGCCTCATCGATACCATCCGTACTCAAACCGATACCATCATCGGAGAATCAGAACTGGAAGACCGCCTGCACGGCAACCGACCGCTGCGGATTAAACTCGGCGTCGACCCCACCCGCCCGGACCTGACCTTTGGGCATCTCGTGGTCTTCAACAAGCTGCGCCAGTTCCAGGCCATGGGCCATGAAGCCATCCTCATCATCGGCGACTTTACCACCCTTATTGGCGACCCCTCCGGACGTTCCTCCTCCCGACCCCAACTCACCCGCGAGGAAATTCAGGCCAATGCCGAGACCTATCTCGAACAGGCCTACAAAATCCTCGACCGCGAAAAGACCAACGTCCACTACAACAGCGAATGGTTTGACGAGATGAACTTCGAGGACTGTCTCAAACTCGCGCGCAAAATGACCGTCGCACGCATGCTCGAACGCGATGACTTTGCAAAACGCTACGCGGGCAACACTCCCATCTCCATTATTGAATTCCTTTACCCGCTCATTCAGGGCTACGATTCCCTTATCATTAATGCCGATGTCGAAATCGGCGGCACGGATCAGCTCTTTAATATGCTCGTAGGTCGCGCCCTCCAAAAGGATGCCGGTAAACTTGAACAAGCGGTCATCACCATGCCGCTCCTCGTGGGCCTCGACGGCTCAATGAAAATGTCCAAAAGCGC
>CBFHXZ010000009.1:0-34217 GCA_965659965.1 Coraliomargaritaceae bacterium | reverse complement strand
CAAGTGCCAGTTCCTCGGTCAATTCGTAAAGCTGGATGCGCAGCGATGGATCCAGTTCCTTGAGTAGGGCACCCAGCGTGGCAGACATGATGCCGCTGCCAATGAGGATGACATCCGGAGCTTCAATGTGTTGTGCGCTTTTCATATGTATCGTGACTCGTGCTGGTTTTATTTTACGATAGTAGGAACTTTGTTTTTTGCTTCAACCCAGGCGTCTCGGTCACTGGGTTCAAAGGTTTCTACGATCGAGGAGTTAACGACGATCTCACGCCCTTCCTCGATGCTTTTGATGGCTCCGTCGGCAAGCATTTGGGCGAGAATGTTACCCAGGCCCGTCGCTTCCACGGGACTTGCTTTAACGGTCACCCCAATGGCGTTGGCCGCAAATTGATTGAGTAGTTTGTCCTGACAACCGCCGCCTACAATGTGCAGGCTGCGTGGCGGGGTCTCGGTGTAAGTCATCAACTTTTCCCAGACTTCCGCGTAGCGCAGTGCAAGGCTTTCGTAAACTGTGCGGATTATTTCGCCCTTCGTCTTCGGAACCGCCTGTCCTTTTTCCTCGCAGTAGGCTTGGATTTTTTCAGGCATATCGCTTGCCTTCGCGAAACGCGGGTCGTCGGGGTCGATCAGGGAACGGAAAGGTTCCGCCTCGGCGGCAAGCGAGGCCATGCGATGGTAGGGCAGGTCTTCGCCCTGCGCCTGCCAGTGGCGTTTACATTCCTGAATGAGCCACAGGCCACAGATGTTTTTCAGGTAGCGGATGGTGCCATTTACGCCCACTTCGTTGGTAAAATCATCGGCGTAGGATTGTTCATTGATTACGGGTTCATTAAGCTCCAGCCCCATAAGCGACCAGGTCCCGCTACTGAGGTAGGCCGGTGTCTCGGCTTTGCTGGGAACTGCTGCCACTGCACTTCCAGTGTCGTGTCCCGCCACGGTGATGACTTTCACATCTCCCAGTCCGGTGTGTTCCGTCACAGAAGCACTCAGCGCGCCAAGTTCCGAACCGGGGTCGCTGATGCCCTTGAACAGTTTGCGCGGTAAGCCCAGCGACTCAATCAAGGGGTAGTCCCAGTCACCCAATTTCGGATTATAGAGTTGGCTCGTACTTGCAATACTCCGCTCCTGGGTCTTGTTGCCCGTCAGCCAATAGCCAATGATGTCCGGCATAAAGAGCAGATCCTCTGCTTGTTCCAATGCGGGGTTTCCGTGTTCCACCTCCGAATAAAGCTGGAAGAGTGAGTTGAAAAACATGAACTGAATACCAGTGACTTTGTAGATTTCTTCCTTCGGAACTTTCTCAAAGACTTTTTCCATGATGCCGTCAGTACGGCTGTCGCGGTATTGGTAGGGCAAGCCCAGCAGGCGACCGTCCTTGTCAAAAAGACCGTAGTCCACGCCCCAGGTATCCACGCCAATACTGACCGTGTCCTTAGCATAGGTCTCAGCTGCCAGCTTCAGGCCCTCCAGAATATTTTGATACAGCGAGGTGATGTTCCAGTGCCACCCGCTGGGGAGCTGCACCGGCGTGTTCTCGAAGCGATTGACCTCATGGAGTTCAATGCGCCGCCCATCAAACTCGCCTGCCAGTACCCGACCGCTTCCGGCTCCTAAATCAACTGCGAGGTATACTTTCTTTTGGTTCATGATAGGGGGCTACACACGGGTTTCCGGGATTGCCGCAGCAGGTTCCGCGATGGTTAACTTTAATCCCATTGATCGAATCCTCTGTTCAAATTCCTCGGAAATCCCATCATCACAAACAATGTGGTCGATGTCCTGAATCGCCGCAAAGAAATATTCTGAGCGTTCATTGAATTTACTGGAGTCGACCAAAAGGATTACTTCCTCCGCCAATAAAGTGAGGTGTTCTTTGTAGGTTGCTTGTTCCTCGAAGCCCTCGCTCGCGCCGCGTTCGGCATCCAGGCCAATGCAGGAGATGAAGGCGGCATGAACTTTATGGCGGCTGAGCGCCTGCATACTGTCACCGCCAACATAAGTATTGGTTTTAGGATGATAACGCCCCCCGGTTGCAATGAGCTCAATTGCTTCCTTGTGTTTTAAATGCTCCATCACCGCATGTGCGTTGGTGATGACCCGAAAGGGTTGATTGGGTAAAAGGGCGACTAAAGCTAAAGCGGTCGTGCTGCTGTCAAAGGCGTAGGTTTGATGCGGTTGTATCAGCGAGAGGGCAGCCTGTGCGATGGCTTGCTTGGCATGGATGTTGAGATTCTGCCGTTCGTTAAAAGACCGCAACTCAAAGGCGTTCCTCTGATTGCTGGCACCCCCATGTACCCGGGTCAGCTTGCCTTCCGCTTCCAGGGTTTGTAGATCGCGCCGGATGGTTTCATCGGTAACCTCTAGAGCCTCAGCCAGGGCAATCGTTCGAACAACGCCCTGCGCTTCCAGGCGTCCGAGAATTTGTCGATGTCTTTCCGGGGCAAGCATGCATTAAGATTTTTAAAATTATTCCGTATGGCAAGAAATATGTTGTAATTTGTTGATTTAATTGGTTTATTAGTCCGCATTTATCGAAATTATCAAAATATAACCAAATTTATCCAAACTTGAGATGAATCCTGACTATAAATTCGTGAATTACAACTGGGACGACACACATGCAGACGCGCTCTCTGCGCAGGAACGCTTGGTCTATCGCTCCAATATACTGGGCGATGACCAACGCATCACTAACACCGGCGGTGGCAATACCTCCTCCAAGTTGGACGAAACCGATCCATTGACCGGGAAGGAAACCGAAGTGTTGTGGGTCAAAGGATCCGGAGGCGACTTGCGGACCTCCAAGCTCACCAATTTCTCATCACTGTATCAGGAAAAACTGATTGCGCTGCAGTCGATTTATGCCGCCACCGAACCCAACGGAGTGAAGACCGCGATTGAAGATCAAATGGTGCACATGTACCCACACACGACCTTTAATTTAAATCCACGACCGTCTTCGATTGATACACCCTTGCATAGTTTTATTGGTGCCAAGCATGTCGACCACATGCATCCCATTTCCTTCATTGCGATCGCGGCCTGCAAAAACTCGGAGGCTTTAACCAAAGAAATTTACGGAGATACCTTGGCTTACCTGCCCTGGCAACGCCCCGGATTTGATTTGGGCTTAAAAATGCAGGCGGTGTACCAGGAGAACAAAGCATGCGTTGGGATCAACATGGGGCAGCATGGCCTCATAAATTGGGCAGACGACGACAAAGCCTGCTATGAGTTAACCTTGGATTTGATCGAAAAAGCAGGCGCCTTTATCGCCTCAAAGGATCGCGGAGATCAGACCTTTGGAGGTCACAAATACTCTTCACCCAGCGATGCCGATGCCGAAGCCATGACCATCGAACTCCTGCCATTCCTACGTGGTGCGGTCTCGCAAAAAACGCGCTTTATCGGAACGGTGCATCGTGATGCAGCGGTGCTTGAATTTGTGAATTCAGTCGATGCCAAACGATTGGCCGAAATCGGCACCTCTTGTCCGGATCATTTCCTGCGAACAAAAATCAAACCCATGTTCGTCGACTGGGATCCCAAGACAAAGGATCTCGACGCCTTGAAGTCCCTTATTACGGAAGGTTTAGAGCGGTATCGCGCCGACTACGCCGACTACTATGAGTCCTGCAAACACCGGGATTCACCGGCCATGCGTGACTCGAATCCAACGGTTATTTTAGTACCCGGATTAGGTCTCATCGCATTTGGTAAGAATAAATCGGAGTCACGTGTGACGGCCGAATTCTATAATTGCGCCATCGGGGTGATGCGGGGTGCGGAGGCGATTGATAGCTACATCGGTCTGCCACGACAAGAAGCCTTCGACATCGAGTACTGGTTACTGGAGGAGGCAAAACTACAACGCATGCCAAAGGAAAAAGAATTTGCCCGCAAAGTGGTGGTCGTAATTGGAGCTGGTTCCGGAATTGGAAAAGAGACCGCTTTCCGATTTGCCCGCGAAGGAGCGCATGTGGTGTGTGCAGATCTGGACGCCGATGCCGCCCAGGTCACCGCAAATGAAATTGAAGCAGAAGTGGGCGTAGGCATTGGGGTCGCCGGTTCGGGCATCTCTGGTTGCGGTAATGTGATCGCCTCCGCAATCGATATCACCGATACATCCAGTATCGAGGCCTGTTACAACTCCGCGCTCTATGCCTTTGGTGGCATCGATGTCGTTGCCCTGACGGCCGGCATTTTCCTCGCACCCAATGTCGATGGGAAATTTTCCACAAAACAATGGGAGCTGGTCTACAAGGTAAATGCAATCGGCCCCTACCTCGTTGCAGACGCCGCTAAGGCAATCTTCCAACAGCAGGGTGTCCATTTGAAAAGCTCGATCGTCATCACCACTTCGGTGAATGCGGTCGTTTCCAAAAAAGGCTCGGTGGCGTACGACTCCTCCAAGGCAGCCGCTAACCACGTAGTACGTGAACTTGCAGTCGAACTCGCCCCTCATGCCCGCGTCAATGCGGTGGCACCCGCAACCGTCGTCAAGGGTTCACAAATGTTTCCCCGCGACCGCGTCATGGCCTCACTCGCAAAGTATGCAATTGAATACTCCGAGGAGGAATCCACCGAAGACCTCCGCCTCAAGCTCGCACAATTCTACGCAAGCCGGACGCTCACAAACGAACCCATAACACCCGAAGATCAAGCGGAAGCGATCTATTTTATGTCCAGCGACAAATCATCCAAAACAACCGGAATCGTCTTTAACGTAGACGGCGGTCTTCACGAAGCCTTCCTGCGTTAAACCGCCAAGCCCATTGCATATGTCAAACGATTTACTAGAACGCTTGGTCAAACTCTCCCGCGAATTCGGACGCGAGGATCGAGCTTGGGCAATTTTAGGGGAGGGCAATACCAGCGCAATGAGCGAAGCCGGAAGTTATTACGTGAAAGCATCCGGTAGTTGTCTCGAGCTTGCCGGGCCCGGCGATTTCACCGAAGTCGATTTAAAGCAAGCCCTCGAGTATGTTGCGAAACCCGCTATGACCGATGCGGAAGTACGGGATGCCCTCGAAGCCATCAAAATAGACCCCAAGGCAAAACGTCCCTCAGTCGAAACCTTCGTCCACGCAGTTTGCCTCAGTCTCGGAGACTGCAAATGGGTAGGTCACGGTCATCCGGAATCCGTCCTCTCAATCCTATGCAGTCAATCTGGAGCAAAACCTTACCTCGAGCATATTTTCCCTGACGCCATTGTGGTCTGTGGTCGCAACTTTGCGGTCGTGCCCTACATCGACCCCGGCTTTAAGCTAGCTCACGGAGTGCGCGATGCCCTCCTCGCATTTAAGGAAAAATTCGGCAAAGCACCCAAAATTATTTTTCTCGAAAATCATGGACCCTTCATTCTTGGACAATCCGATACCGATGTCCTCAATACCATGCAGATGTTGGATAAATGGTCGAAAATCATTCTAGCCAACCAACTTTTTGGCGGGTGCAACTACCTCCCTGCTGCCGAAGCGGACCGCATCGAAAATCGCCTCGACGAAGCCTATCGCCGCAAGCGACTCCTCGAACAGAAACACTAGTCCCCCCAATTAGAGTTCCTTCTAATTAAAAAGATGTAGGCGCATCTCAGGGCAGCGTAGTACCCGCACCGCTCAGTTAATCCACCCTCAGGTGTAGAAAATTACTGACAGCATCATGGAAAAAATGAAAGAATGCAGGCTTCCAACTATTTATAACCAACATGAAAAAAGATCCCATTCGAGTCGCAGTCACAGGCGCCGCCGGTAACATCGGTTACGCCCTCCTTTTCCGCATCGCCTCCGGCGCGATGTTTGGCCCCGACCAACCGGTCGCCCTCAATCTCATCGAGATCGAACCGGGCCTCGCACCCCTCAAGGGCGTCGCCATGGAACTCGACGACTGCGCCTTCCCGCTCCTCACCGAGATCGTGCAAACCGCCGACCTCAGCGAAGGCTTCAAGGACGTCGACTGGGCCCTCCTCGTTGGTTCCGTTCCCCGCAAACAGGGCATGGAACGCGCCGACCTCCTCGGCATTAATGGCAAAGTCTTCGTTGGCCAGGGCAAAGCTATTAACGATAACGCCAAACCCTCCGTTCGCGTCGTCGTCGTCGGCAACCCCTGCAATACCAATTGCCTCATCGCCATGACCAGCGCCCCCGACATCCCCAACGAGCAATTCTTCGCCATGACCCGCCTCGACGAAAACCGCGCCAAGACCCAGCTCGCCCAAAAAACCGGCGTCCCCGTCGCCGATGTCACCGAGCTTTGCGTCTGGGGCAACCACAGCCCCTCCATGTTCCCCGATTTCTACAACGCCAAAATCAGCCAGCAAACCGCTGCCGACGTCATCAACGACGAAGCATGGCTCAAGGAAACCTTCGTTCCCACCGTCGGACAACGCGGTAAGGCCATCATCGACGCCCGCGGCGCGTCCTCCGCGGCCTCCGCTGCCAACGCGGTGGTCGACACCGTCCGCGACCTCGTCACCCCCACTCAAAACGGATTCCATTCCGTCTGCGTCATTTCTAAAGGTGAATACGACACTCCGGCCGGGATCATTACCTCCCTCCCCATCAAAGTGGACGGAGTAGGGAACTGGCGCGTTGTCGAAGGACTCCAACTCAACGACTACGCCAAAGCCCAGATCAAAGCCTCCAACGACGAACTCCTCGAAGAACGCAAACTCGCCTTCGGACAGCTCGGCCTCGAGGTTTAAGCTAGGTTCTCGTTTGAGACTTCTTCCAGTTTCTGGCTTCTGCACCGAGCCAGCCCAGCTGGCAACCGCTAATCATCGCTGACTCACGCTGATGCATAAGTATCTGTGGTTCCTTCAGTGTTCAGGGCACAACGTTCGCTGTTCATCAGTGACCCTTCCCAATCCGTGTCATCCGCGCGATTCGTAGTTTCCCTATCAGCGTGCATCAGCGGTTTCCGGCTACGCCGGACTCAGGGCGGCACGCAAGCCATGCACATTCGTGTCATCCGCGTTATTCGTAGTTCTTTCCCCAAAGCACGGTAAACCGCGCAACCCTAAAACTCATTCTTGGTTTCTTCTCCCCGCACCGTATTTTGGCACGCTTTAGGCTACTCTCACCTCGTAACTTCACTTACCATAGTAGAGTTGCAGTTTTGCTTACGGGCTTGTGGGGTGGTTCCCGCAAGCCCGTTTTTTACCCCTCCTGGCAAAAAATACACAAAATATACGCTTAGGGTTGACTCGCCTTCTAAGTAGTGAATTTATGTTCACCTAATATGGAATATTTCAGTCAACAGGCCCGCGAGCACGACCTGCCCTTCCGCAGCGACGGCGACGCCCTCAACCTGCTCGACGAACAACGTGCCGCCCTCGCATGCCTCGCTGATGCCGTCAGCCGTTGCCAACACGAAGACATGCGCACCCGACCCGTCCTCGCCGCCCTCGAATTCCTCCGCAGTAGCCTCCCCGCCGGACGCGGCGCCGACACCGCCATCCACCGCTTTCGTCAGGCCCTCGCGCTCCCGCACCCCCACCAACGACACCAGATCCTCCAACACAGCTACCGCTCCATCGAACTCGCCGGGGAGGAGTAGGTTACTTAGCTGAGTCTCGTTTCACAATACCGCGGTCGAGGAGTTCGAAGTAGCAGCGGGCGCAGGCTTTGACGTCGACCATGGCGTCGTGGGCGCCTTCGAAGTCCTGGTCGAAGAGTTTAATATGGAGTTCGGAAAGTTTGGGCCATTTGAATCCGTAGTTGCCGGGGATGGCGCAGTAATCGGTGGCGATTTCTTTGGTGCAGGTGTGGGCGGGTTTGTTCTGTGCGCGCATGTCGGCGCGGAGGCATTCGGCGCCGAGGACGGGGTAGTCGTAGCTGAGGTTGTGGGCGATGAGTTGGGTGGTGTTTTCGATTTGTTGGAGGAAGCGGGTGAGGGCGTCGCGGATGGGGATGCCTTCGGCGAGGGATTGGGCCTGGGAGAAACCGTTTTCGATCCAGAAGGTGTCGGTGGGGACTTCCCAGCCGTCGGGCTGGATGAGGTCGACTTGTTGGGCGATGCAGTTGCGGTCGGCGTCGTAGGCGGCCCAGGCGAGTTGGATGACGCGGGGCCAGTTGTCGACTTCGGAGATGGGGGCGTCGTAGCGTTTGGGGAGTCCGGTGGTCTCGGTGTCGAAGATGAGATACATACTTTTATGGGCGGGTGTTGGGTGCCCGTCACAAAAGTTAATAATGATTCATAAATAAAGCTAATTTGAGAGAGGGGGTGAACGTTGAACACAGAACATCGAATGTTGAACATCGAACCTTGAAGAAGGGGGAGGTCGCGTGCATCAAGGGGACGCGTGGCAGAATCTTTGGGATCTTCAGACTCGTCACCGTTTCCGGGGTGGAAGTGACTGTCGTGGTCATTTTGCATCGTTTGAGCATTCGATCCCGAGTGTTGTTCGGGATGATCTATGAGTTACTCGAGGCCTCATCTTCCCAGGGAGGACATTGACGAGTAATAGGCAAATCAGTCAAAGCGAGATGATTGCTCGTGCGCGCGGAATTGAGAACCATGCTACAACCGCAGATGTGGGGTAGGGGTTCCCTGCAAAAATTTTCAAATATTTTCTTTAGGGGGCACTAATTGGCACAGCTTAAGCTCACACTCATCATGAGTCTACAAATGTAAGCTCAACGTATTAACCAAACTAACTAGTTATGAAAATTAAAAATACAATCACGGGAAGCCTTGCTGCGTTTGCAGTTTTTGCCTCCCAAGCGAGTGCTGAGATCATCCTCACGGAAGATTTGAGCCTTTCTGGTTACATCGATATCTGGCTTGACAGCCTAGATAGCGAGGGCGATGCCGACTACGGCGTGCAGGAAATTGAGTTGGCTTTTGCCTTCACGCCTGCTGACAGTCCGTTCTCTGCGGTTGCCGAGTTGTCTCTAGACGGTGCAGATGCCTTCTCCGGTGGAGAAGAAATCAAACTCAACACCGAAACCGTCACTGTAACCTACGCAGCATCCGATGCGCTCTCCTTTACCGTTGGTAATATTCTGAGCTACCAAGGTTTTGAGACCTTTGATGCAACGGGACTCTACCAATACTCCTATTCAGGGAGTGGAGGTGCTGTGCTTTATTCTGCTGAATATGCCTTTGGTGCGTCGGCTGACTACGTTACCGATGATTATTCACTCGGTTTCTGGATCGGTGACAATGGCGGTGAAGCGAGCACAGAGTATCTCTTTGCCTACACTGGCGTTGAGGATCTTACCTTGAAGTTTATCTTTGCGGATGATCCCGGTTACGAGTCCTTTAATGTTTGGGGTGCGTATGACTACGGTGATTTCACCTTCGCATTTGAGTATTACGACAACGAGCCCACCGTTGGAGCAGAAACTGAGACACTCATGGGCTTGGTTTACTATTCATTTGGTGACGCCGGACTTACTGTGCGTTATGTGGACGGTGAAATGGGTGGAGTGGATTACGAACGTCTGACCTTCTCACCTAGTTACTCGCTCTCGGACAATGTATTTGTCTTGGCTGAGTTTACCTTCGAAGATGCGGGTGATAGTGATTCTGAAGAGTTTGCTGCTGAATTGATCTACACCTTCTAATCTGAATTAAATATTCAATTGAACAACAGAGGTTCTATCGATTTTGATAGAACCTCTTTTTTTACTATGAAACATTTCAACAAATACATTCTCAAGCTTGCACTTGCGGGCGGATTTTTTATGAGCAATCCTTCTTTGCAGGGGGCGGAAGTCACGCGCGCGGAATACGATGCGCTGGTGCAGCGTTTGGAAGTTGTCGAGGCCGCTCTTGCAGTTGCGCGTAATTCGCAGGTTGAATCCATCGCGAAGGAAGCCCTTGCAACGGTTGAGATGACCGCGGCGCAGAAATCCGGTCTTATAGAAAGCGTGGTGCAAACGATCCAGACCCGCGAGGAAAAGGCAGTCTATCCCTGGATGCAGGCCGGAAAATGGGCGCGCATCAAAGAGGGTCTATCGCTGGAGGCGGTGGTGGAGATTTTGGGTGCACCCACTTTAAACGAGCCATCTTTGCATAAGCGCGTCGATGTGGTTTACACTTACCAAGGCCGCCGTGTGGCGACCAATGATAAGATCACCGGCATCATTCGTTTCTACAAGGGTGTGGTTATCGAAGTCGAAAGGCCGAAGTTATAATCAAAAAAATTTTTCAATTAATATGAACCCGTCGCGATGTGAAAATCGGCGGGTTTTTTTGTGCTTTTATTGAAGCAGTTCAGTGAGAGGAGACGTCGATTAAACTTTATTGAGGCAAATGTCGCCCTGCTGACTTTTTGGCACGCTTTAGGCTTCTATTATAAAAGCCTTTGGCACTTAACCTGAACTAAAAATCGAAAATGACTATATTATTGAAATCACTGAAAAGACTTATGGCCTGCGCGACTGCGCTCTTACTGCTTGGCACCACTTCCACCCGTGCGGATGACACCGTTAAGGTTGGTATTCTCCACTCCCTAAGTGGAACGATGGCGATCTCGGAAACATCCCTGCGCGATGTACTGCTCTTTACCTTTGACGAGATCAACGCCAATGGCGGCGTGCTCGGCAAGATGATCGAGCCCGTTGAAGCGGACGGTGCCTCCGACTGGCCCACCTTCGCAGAAAAAGCGGAACAACTCCTTGCGGTTGATAAGACCGCTGCCGTTTTCGGTTGCTGGACTTCTGTGAGCCGTAAATTCGTTCTGCCTGTTTTTGAGAAATACAAGGGCCTGCTTTTTTACCCCGTGCAATACGAGGGTGAAGAAGAGTCGCCTAATATTTTCTACACTGCCGAGGCAGTTGGCCAGCAGGCCATTCCCGCAGTGGATTATCTGCTCGAAGAAGGGTACACGAAGTTCTACCTCATCGGCACCGACTATGTCTATCCGCAGACGACCAACATCGTTTTGTTCGAATACCTGCTTTCCAAAGGCATTCCCGTTGAAAATATCGGTGGTGGTATCCGTTACGAAGGTGACGTCGCGGTTTCTGCGGGTAACTACACGCCTTTTGGTCACACGGACTTTCAACAAATCGTTGCAGAGATCAAAGACTTTGCCGCTTCTGGTGACGCCTGCGTAATTAACACCATTAACGGCGATGCCAATGTTCCCTTCTTTAAGGAAATCGCCGCTTCGGGTCTGACTTCTGAAGATTGCCCGATTGTTTCCTTCTCCCTCTCCGAGGATGAGTTTCGCAGTCTGCCCACCAAGGACCTCGTCGGACACCTTGGTTGCTGGACTTACTTCATGTCAATTGACTCAGATGCTAACAAAGCCTTCAAAGCCAACTTTCAAGAGTGGCTTGCTACTGAAGCACCTGCAGCGGTACAAAAAGAAGGCCGCGTAACCTGCAGCCCCATGGTACTCTCCTATAACGGCGTTTACCTCTGGAAAGCAGCGGTAGAAAAAGCGGGCACCTTCGATCCTGAAGCGGTGATCCAGGCGCTTGAAAGCGGCATCTCCTTCGACGGTCCCGGCGGAACGGTGACCACACAGAAGAACCACCACCTTACCAAAAGTGTCTACATCGGCGAGACGCTCGAAGACGGCCAATTCGATATCCTCGAAGTCATTCCGGACGTCTATGGCGAGCCTTGGTTGAAAGGCACTTTTAAGTAAGACAGCTTTGCTTTTATAAGTGTAGTTGTAGTTTTGCTTGTTGGGCTTGTGGGGTGGTTCCCACAAGCCCACTTTGCAAGTGAAGGTTCCAATTTTCCAAGCAATTTTAATTGCGCACAGAATCTGCTAATCTCCTAAACTAGCCATGTGCGTTCCGCAAACTCCATGAATTTAATTAAGCGATCCATCATTACAGTTGCATGTCTGGTTTGCACCAGCCTTTCGCTCCGCGCAGAGGCTACACCCAGTGCCCGCGAGGTGTTTGCAGATTTGATTCTTGCTGCGCCAGTAGATCAGGCCGCATGGGTGGAAGTCCTGAGCGGTTACGGTGATCCCGTTATTTCAGAAATCTATGCCGCTTGGCGGGCGGGAGGTGTTTATGTAGTTGAGGTTAAGGGGAGTTCGCAGCTCCTGCAATTAGATGGTGAGCAAGAATGGAGTGTGGTGCGCACTGGCGACGCAGTTGAGCTCACCGAAGAAGAAGCAGCGACTGCTGCGAAGGAGCGCCCGTCGAGGAAATTGCGCAAAGTAATGAAGGGCTTGATTGATACCCTCGGATTAAAAGCGCCAGAAGCAGCGACACGTATTGATTCTGCAATTAAGATGGGTCGCAGTCAGAAAAGTGAATACATTGAACCCTTGCGCCAACGGCTTGAGGTTGAAAGCGATGAAAAAGTGCAGGCGGCATTGCGGGAAGCATTGGCGATCAGTCTTTTAAAGAACGGAGACCCTAATGAAATCCTTGCCGCGGTGGGGGAATTGGCGGCCATGAAGTCCATCCCCGCAAAAGATTTTATTGATAAAATACTGGCAAAAGAGACGGAAGGGAAGGGCAGCCAAAGCGAATTGAGTGAGGCCTGCACTCAGGCAATTTTGACGATTGAACGTCACATCAAGACGATCGAATTTTACGGCAGTTTTTTTCGAGGGTTCAGCACCGGGTCGGTGCTTTTAATCGTATCTTTCGGACTCGCCATCACCTTCGGCCTGATGGGCGTCATCAACATGGCACACGGTGAATTTGTCGCAATCGGGGGCTACGTGACCTTTATGGTACAGCGCGCCTTTGCAGATACTTGGGGCGCTGGAAGCGCCGCCTTTGAATGGTATTTTATTATAGCTCTTCCGCTTAGTTTTCTGGTAGCAGCGCTCCTGGGTCTTCTCCTTGAGAAATCTGTGATTCGTTTCTTGTATCGCCGGCCCCTTGAATCTCTCCTGTGTACCTGGGGTATCTCAATGGTCATGCAGCAGGTCTTTCGTTTGGTTTTTGGGGCTGCCAACGTACAGGTGAACAATCCGGGCTGGCTCATGGGTAATCTAAACTACGCGGGCTTTACCATGAGCTTTACCCGGATTTTTGTGCTACTGCTCGCTCTCGTGGTCGTCTTTCTTACCTGGTTGCTGCTGCGCAAGACCAACCTAGGGCTCCACATCCGCGCGGTCATGCAAAACCGCGATATGGCCAGCGGTCTCGGCATTCCCGTTGCCCGTGTCAATTCTATGACTTTTGCCCTTGGTTGCGGACTCGCCGCCCTTGGCGGGGCAGCACTTTCACAGATCGGCAACGTTGGCCCCCTCATGGGGCAGGCCTATATCGTGGACAGTTTCATGGTGGTCGTCATCGGTAGCGTCGGCAACCTTCTCGGAGCCGGACTCTCCGCCATGGGAATTGGATTGGTGGATCAACTGCTCCAGCCCTCCCTCGGTCCTGTCATGGGCAAGATCACCGTCTTTGCTGTCATTATCCTATTCCTGCAGTGGCGACCCGGTGGAATTTTCCCCACTCGTTCTCGCAGTCTTGAGGATTAATCCCGCCTTACCGCCTGTACCCAATGCCCAAGCGCGAAAATACCAACGAATTCCTCATCTTGGCGGTGGTCACTGGCCTCCTGATGCTGGTGCCCCTTCTCAATGCCATAGGCCCTACAGAGGGTTTCCTCTCGGTCAGTTCCTTTCAGGTTTCACTCTACGGTAAATACCTGACCTACGCCGTTCTCGCCATGAGCCTCAACCTCCTTTGGGGATACACTGGGCTCCTCTGTTTGTGTCAAAGCCTCTTCTTCGCCCTGGGAGCCTACATGATGGGTATGTATCTGATGCTCATGATCGGCGAGCGCGGAGCCTACCAAAGCGTCCTGCCTGACTTTATGGTTTTCCTCGGCTACCAGGAGCTGCCGCCTCACTGGCAACCCTTCTACAGCTTCTGGTTTGCCTCCGGCGCGGTGCTCTGGGTTCCCGGACTCCTCGCCCTCATTTTTGGCTTCCTTGCCTTTCGCTCCCGCATCAAAGGAGTCTATTTCTCCATCCTTACGCAGGCACTCACCTACGCCGCCTGCCTTATGTTTTTCCGTAACGACTTCACCTTCGGCGGCAACAACGGCTTCACCGATTTTAAGGACATTCTTGGCTGCGATCTCAACGCCGACTCTACCACCCGCAGCCTCTTTATCGCGACCGTAGGTCTCCTTGTCCTTACCTACTTGAGTACCACCCTCCTGCTTAAATCAAAATTCGGAAAAATTCAGCAGGCCATCCGCGACTCCGAAAACCGCGTCCGTTTCTCCGGCTACTCTACCACCAGTTATAAACTCGCCATCTTCGTTTTCTCCGCCATGATTGCCGGAGCTGCTGGAGCGCTTTACGTTCCGCAGGTAGGCGGAGTCAATCCCAGCGCTATGGAAGCCGCCAAATCCCTTGAGGTCGTCGTCTGGGTCGCCGTCGGTGGACGCGGCACAAAATGGGGACCTGTCATCGGCGCGGTCCTGGTCAATTTCCTCAAGAGCTACACCACCCAAGCCTTTCCCGACTATTGGCTCATTATTATGGGCGGCCTCTTTGTGGCGGTGGTACTCTTCTTCCCAGATGGTGTTGTGGGACTTTTCCGCGACGCCAAAGCCGCCCTTAAAAACCGCCGCGCTGCTGCCAGCCCAGAATCTGCCTGATATGTCCGATCTTAACGCACCCCTCTACCGTGACACCCCTCTGATTCTCTCGGTCTCCGGCGTCACCAAATCCTTCGACGGTTTTAAAGCGATCGACGACCTCAACTTCTATCTTGAGGAAGGCGAACTGCGCACCGTGATCGGCCCCAACGGTGCCGGCAAAAGTACCTTCATGGACATCCTGACCGGTCGCACCCGCCCCGATGCCGGTACGGTGGTGCTCCATGAAAAAAACGGTCACGACTGCGACCTCACCAAACTTCGGGAATTTGAAATCAACCGTCTCGGCATCGGACGTAAATTCCAGACTCCCAGCATCTATAAATCCCATACGGTTTATGACAACATCGTCCTTTCCCTCGACCGCCCTCGCGGCATCCTCGCCGCGCTTGCATATCGCGAAACCCCCGTAGAACGCGAACGCATCATGGAGGTTTTGGAAACCATCCGCCTACAGGACCGCCTTCACGAACTCGCCGGATCACTTTCCCACGGACAAAAGCAATGGCTTGAGATCGGCATGCTCCTCGCCCAGAACCCACGCATCCTCCTGATTGATGAACCCGCCGCCGGAATGAGCGACGAGGAAACCGAGCGCACCGGCGAACTCCTCCTCAGCCTTGAGAAAAAGCACAGCCTTATCGTTATCGAGCACGACATGGAATTCATTCGTCAAATCGCCCGAAAAGTCACCGTCCTCCATCAAGGTCATGTCCTCAAGGACGGATCCTTCCAGCACGTCAAGAACGACCCCCGTGTCATTGAGGTTTACCTTGGGCGGCAGGGTAAACAAAGCACCACCAACCCCGTCACTTAAAATGAGTACCGAAAGCAAAAACCCGGCGCCGCTGCTCGCGGTGGAAGGTCTCAATGCAAGTTACGATGAATCTCTCATCCTGCGCGGCATTACCATTGAGGTTCCTCCCAATTCCGTAGTTGCCCTACTTGGACGCAACGGCGTCGGCAAGACCACTCTCTTGCGCAGCATCATGGGACTCGTGCCCCAGGCCGAGGGCGCCATCACCTTTGACGGCAAAGCCATTCATTCCATGCGTCCCGACCAGCGCGCCCGCCTCGGCTTGGGTTACGTCCCGCAGGGTCGCGACATCTTCCCCAACCTCACCGTTGAGGAAAACCTTAAAGTGAGTATAAGCATTGCCGGTGCTGACGGCGCGGCGCGCCTCGAACAGGTCTACGAACTCTTTCCGGTTCTAAAAGAGATGCTCGCCCGCAAAGGCGGTGTTCTTTCCGGCGGACAGCAACAACAACTCGCCATTGGTCGCGCACTCCTTACCAATCCCCGTGTACTCATCCTCGATGAACCCACCGAGGGCATCCAGCCCTCCATTATCGACCAGATCGAGGACGCTATTCACGCCCTCAAAAAAGAGGGCAATCTCAGCATTATTCTCGTCGAGCAGTATTTGGATTTTGCCAAAGCAGCCAGCGATACTTTTTATATTCTGGAACGGGGCGCGGTCGTTCAGTCCGGGCCCTCAGAATCCCTCTCTTCCGCCATTATCGAACAATACCTCACTGTCTAGCACACATGCACCTTACTCCCCGTGAACAGGAAAAACTCATGGTGGTGGTCGCTGCCGACCTCGCCCGCCGACGCCTAAACCGTGGCGTGAAACTCAACCACCCCGAGTCCGTCGCCCTCATCACTTACGAAATCCTTGAGGGCATTCGCGACGGGCGCAGCGTCGCCGAGCTCATGAGTTTTGGTACTACCATTCTGCAACGCTCCGATGTGATGGAAGGCGTGCCCGAAATGATTTACGAAGTTCAGGTCGAGGGCACCTTCCCCGACGGCACCAAACTTGTAACCGTCCACAACCCCATCCGATGATACCCGGCGAATTCAAATACTCCGATCCCGAAGCCCGCCTTTCCGGCAACCCCGGCCTCGAAACCCGCACCGTCGAGGTGGACAACGCCGGCGACCGCCCTGTGCAAATCGGCAGCCATTTTCATTTCTACGAGGTCAACACCGCCCTTGAATTCGACCGTGAGGCCGCCCGTGGTTTTCGCCTTAACATCGCCGCCGGAACCGCCGTCCGTTTTGAACCCGGTGACCGCCGCGAAGTCGAACTCGTCGCCCTCGCCGGATCCCGCGAGGTCTACGGACTCAACAATCAAGTCGACGCCTCCCTCGACGCCTGAAACCCAAACCCTGATCAGCCAGCCATGAGCCTAGAATTTACCCGCCGTCAATACGCCGAAATGTTTGGCCCCACCGTGGGCGACCAGGTGCGCCTCGCCGACACCGAACTTTTTATCGAAGTCGAACGCGACCTCATCGCCGAATCCGGCGGTTTCGGCAACGAAGTGAAGTTTGGCGGCGGCAAGGTCATTCGCGACGGGATGGGACAGTCCCCCCTTGCCACCGGCGCGGACTCCCTTGACCTCGTCATCACCAATGCCACCATTATTGATCCCGTCCTTGGGATCATCAAGGCAGACATTGGGGTAAAGGACGGGCGCATCGCCGGCATCGGCCATGCTGGAAACCCACTCATTCAGTCCGGCATCACCGAAGGTATGGTCATTGGCGCGGGAACCGAAGTCATCGCGGGAGAGGGGCACATTGTCACCGCTGGCGGTTTTGATTCCCACATACATTTCATCTGCCCTCAGCAAATTGAAGAAGCCCTTGCCAGCGGCGTCACCACGATGACCGGCGGCGGTACCGGCCCCGCAACGGGTACCAACGCCACCACCTGCACCCCCGGCGCTTGGAATATTGCCAAAATGCTTGAGGCCGCCGAAGCCTTCCCCATGAACCTTGGCTTTATGGGCAAGGGCAATGCCTCCAACCACGAGGCCCTCCGCGAACAGGTGCGCGCCGGTGCGATGGGACTCAAGCTCCACGAGGACTGGGGCACCACTCCCAGCGCTATCGATCATTGCCTCTCCGTCGCGGACGAACTTGACATCCAGGTCGCCATTCACACCGATACCCTCAACGAGTCCGGATTCGTCGAAACCACTATCGCCGCTTTTAAGGATCGCGTTATCCATACCTTCCACTCCGAGGGCGCGGGCGGTGGTCACGCCCCCGACATCATCAAGGTCTGCGGATTGCCCAACGTCCTGCCGTCCTCCACTAATCCCACGCGTCCCTTTACCATCAATACCATCGACGAGCACCTCGACATGCTCATGGTTTGCCACCACCTCGATTCCAAAATCCCCGAGGACGTCGCCTTCGCGGAATCCCGCATTCGCCCGCAAACCATTGCCGCTGAAGACATCCTCCATGACCGCGGCGCAATTTCCATTATGTCGAGCGACAGTCAGGCAATGGGTCGGGTGGGCGAAGTTATCATCCGCACCTGGCAGACCGCCGATAAAATGAAACGGCAATTTGGCAAACTGGAATCAGAGACCCATCCTGCCGCCGACAATTTCCGCGTACTGCGCTACCTTGCCAAATACACCCTTAATCCCGCCATCGCCTGTGGTTGCGCCGAGGAAGTTGGGAGCCTCGAAGTGGGCAAGCTCGCGGACCTCGTCCTCTTCAAGCCCGCCTTGTTTGGGGTGAAACCGGAGCTGGTGCTCAAGGGGGGCTTCATCGCGCTCGCCAACATGGGCGATCCCAACGCCTCCATTCCCACACCCCAGCCGATGTTCTACCGTCCGCAATTCGGATCCTTTGGCAAGGCCACCGCCCGCACCGCCATCACCTTCCTTAGTGAGGCTGCCCTTGACGCCGGACTGGGTGACCAACTCGGACTCGAGAAAATCCTGCGCCCCGTGAAAAACACCCGCAATATTTCCAAGCGCGACATGGTGCTCAACGATGCCCTCCCGGAAATCGAGATCGACCCGGAAACCTATACCGTTACCGCGGACGGCGAAATCCTCACCTGCGAACCGGCGAAAGTCCTGCCCATGGCTCAGCGTTACTTCCTGTTTTAGCCACACTGCCGTATGCTACACATCACCCACGCCCTATCCGCTGTCCCCGAGGGGTTGAAGATTATACCCCTGCTTGTTGACCGTCATCAACTTGCCCGCCGCCGCTGGCGCGGTGTTGCCACTGACGGCACTGAGTTTGGTATCGATGTAGCCGAGGCGCTCAGCCATGGCGCCTGTATTCACACCACAGAAAACAAAGCCTACTGCATCGAGCAAAGCGCGGAGGGTTGTTGCCTCGTGCCGCTGGGTGAAGCCCCTGACGCCGCCCACCTCGGCTGGCGCATTGGTAATCTACACTTCAAGGCTGCCTTTTCGGATGACGGCATCCTTGTCTCTGATGACAGCGCGGTGGTGCAGATGCTCGAGCGTGAGGGAATTCCCTTTTCCCGCGTAGAGCGCGTTTTCCAACCCGCGCGGCAGGGCGGACACTCTCACGACCATGAGCACGGGCACCACCACTAGGGAAAAGGGAGGCGAGGCCGCTTGGGTGCCGGCGCTCCTACAGGTCAGCGATCCGCTCTTTCCCACCGGAGCCTACGCGCATTCCATGGGACTTGAGCAATGGGCCGCGACCTGTGGTTACCGTGACGGTAATGACCTCATCGGGTTTTTCCGCAACCAGGCCGGGCCGGCACTCGCCCAATGGGAATTGCCCTACCTGCGTTTCGCGCGCGCTGCCCTTGCGGCTGATGACCTCGAGGCTGCCTTTGAAATCGAGACCGAGCTGGACGCCTTTAAATGGGCCGCTGAAATTCGCGAGGCGAGCATCGCCCAGGGTCGCGGTCGCCTCCGCCTCCTGCGCAAGCTCTGGCCCGAAGACGGCGCCCTTGCGACCTATGCCGCCGCCTATGCCGAGGATCGTGCGCTGGGGCATCATTGCCTTGTTTCCGCGCTGCAATTTGAATTACTGGAGGTACCTGAACGCGCCGCCCTAATGGCATACGGCTATCAAAGCCTCGCCAATTTTGTCTCAGCTTCAGTCAAGCTCCTGCGCATCAGTCCCGAGGCGGCCCAGAACGCCCTGCATACAGGGCTCGAGCAATTGCCTGACTGGGTGGCAGAATCGCTGACCATCGAACGCGAGGCTGCGGGTTGGTTTGCCCCGGCTTTTGACATTGCCGCCGCCCGCCATGCCACCACTTTTTCCCGCCTCTTTATTTCCTGAACAAAAACAGACCCATGACTGAAAAAACCACAACCCGTCCCGTCCGCGTCGGCATCGGTGGCCCCGTTGGCTCCGGTAAGACCATGCTCCTCCTGCGCCTTATCGAGACACTCAAGGAACGCTACTCCCTCGTGGCGATCACCAACGATATTTACACCAAGGAGGACGAGCAATTCCTCGTGCGTAACAGCGCCCTCGAGGCGAGCCGTATTTTGGGCGTCGAGACTGGCGGTTGCCCGCATACCGCCATCCGCGACGATACCAGCATGAATGAAGTCGCCATCGAAGATCTCCTTCAGCGCCATCCCGATACCCAGCTCGTGCTGCTCGAGAGTGGTGGCGATAACCTCTCTGCAACCTTCTCACCGGATTTGGTCGATACGTTCATTTACATCATCGACGTGGCGGAGGGGGACAAAATCCCGCGTAAGGGTGGTCCTGCGATTCGTTTCTCTGACCTTCTCATTATCAACAAGACCGAACTCGCGCCGCATGTGGGTGCGGATCTCGCGGTGATGGAGCGCGACTCAAAAGCGATGCGCGGAGAACGCTCCTTCCTTTTCTGCGATCTCAAATCCTACAAGGGGCTCGACGCTCTGATTGAATGGCTCGAAAAGGAAAGCTTCTTCCCGCTCCATTCCTAATGCCCGCCGCCAGCCCCATAACGACTACTGCCCGCGCCGCTGTTTGCGGGGGTGCCAGTCTTCATTTTGCAACGCGCGAAGGGGTGGGGACGCGTTTGACGGAACAAAGGGTGCGCCCGCCGCTGCACCTCGCCAAGGCTTACCATGAAAACGACTGGGCGATCAGCCTGCTGACCAGCCCCACCGCGGGGCTCCTTGAGGGCGACCGGCTTGAGATTTCCGCCGAATTGGAAGCCGGTGCGCGGGCGGCGCTCATCAGTCCCGCGGCCTGCCGGGTTCACACGATGCCGCACGGTAGCGCGCGGATTGTTCAGGCATTCAAACTTGAGGGCGATGCCGTGCTCGACGTATGGCCCGCTCCGCTGGTTTTGCAAACGGATGCCGCACTGGAACAGGAAACAGAAATCGACTGCACCGCCGGAGCGACTTTGCTCTACACTGAGATCGTCGCGCCGGGACGCGCGGCTTACGGCGAATCTTTTCAGTTTCGGGAATGGCGTTCGCGCCTGCGCCTGCGCCGCGGGGGTGAGCTCATCGCCTTTGAAAATTTCAATTGCCGCCCGGCAGTGGGTCAACCTGCGGATTGGCGGGAGCACTATCCCGAGGGGCTCTACGCGAGTCTTTATTGTTTGAGTCCCGCTCCCTTGGAGGGGCTTGCTGAATCGCTGCATGCCCTTGAATGCGAGGGGGCGACGCTGGGGGCGAGTCCCCTGCGCGGGGGCGGCCTTGCGGTGAAGATCCTCGCGACAAACGGCGTGGAGCTGAGGCGCGCGATACTGGCGGCGCGGGAGATCCTGATTCCCGCAACGGGTGCGGTCTTTCCGCCGGCCTTGAAGCGGGCGCAGACTTTTTTCTATTAACGGCGGGAACGGGCCTCGCGCAATTTGAGGGGTTGGGCGCGGAAGTAGCGGGGGATGACGGGCCAGTCCTCGGTGAGGAAATAGGCATAGGTACCCTGAGGGAATTCTTGGGTGCGGGTGAAGCGGCCGTTGCATTCGTCGAGGTCGCCGGAACCTGGGACGTATTCGTAGTCTTTGCTAAAGGTGCCGTCGTACTTACCTCCGGGGTTGTTGCTGCCGCTGGGACGGTTGCCGCGTTTGAGTTGCCAACTGCTGCGCAATTTCACGATGGGGGAGCTGGGGTCGCGGGCGTCGCGGTAGCCATAGAGGGCGTAAATGGGGAAGCCGTCCATGGCGAAGCCGATGAGGGGGGAGTGAGCATTGGGTTGAAGTTTGAGGCGTTCGAGGAGTCCGGTTGGGAGCCCGTGATAATGGTAGAAACCGTTGGGTTGCACGTGGGCATGGTGGGCATCGAGACCCAGGATGACGGAACCGCTGAGGGCTTCGTAGTTCCAGTCGGCTGAGCGGTTGCCAAGGTAGAATTCGGCGGTACCGGGGTCGAAGAGGACGCCGTTGGCGGCGATGCCGAAGGGGGTATTGGGAGGGCCGCGTTCGCTGTCGTTATGGAGGGGGATGGGTTCCTTGAGGGGGACGGGGTTGAGGGGGAGGTTAAAGGCGAGTTTTTGTTCGCGGATGCTGTGGGGGTTGCGTCGATTGGGGAATTGCCCGACTTTGTGTTGTGGGATGGCGTTGGCCTGCACCTGCATTTGCTCATCGGAGCGTTTGAATTCCGAGCGGGATTCGTAGGGGAGGGTTTTGTTGGCGGGGATGGGTTGCCATTCGCGGGCCTGGGTGGCGGTGTGCTCGCGCATGCGTGGGGGGCCGTCTGGTCGTGGCTGGGCTTGTAGGAGGATGCTGGAGGTGAGCAGGGTGAGGATGCCTGCGGTGCAGCGGGGGAGTTGGGATGTTTTAATCAATGACGATGGGCGTGCGCTTGGAATCATGTTTGAGGGATTCGTGGTTTTCGAGGAGGTGGTCGATAGCGCGGACAAAGGCGGGGACGTGCTCGAGGCTGAGGAGGGTGGCGTCGAGATCGGCGGTTTTGAGGCGGCGGATCATGCGGCTGCGGTAATCGGGGTTGTCGATCATGCGGACGCTGAGGTCGATGTATTCTTGGGGGGTGCGGGTGACGAGTTCGCCGAGATCCATTTTGTTGAGGAGGTAGGCGGTGGAGTTGTTGTAGAAGCGGTTGCCGGCCATGGTGACGATGGGCTGGCGGAGGGAGAGGAGATCGACGGCTGTGTTGTAGCCGCCGAAGGGGTAGGCATCGAGGGCGAAGTGTGCTGTTTCGAGCTGCTTCATGTAGTTGGGGAAGTCGAAGTTGGGGAAGACTTGGACATGGTCTTTGCCGAGGATGTCGCTGATGGCGCGTTGGAGGGGGAGGTAGCCGTTGGCGAGGCAGGCACCGCCGGGAAAGAAGCGGAAGATGACGGGGGTCTCGGCGCGGTCTTGGATTTCCTTGAGGCGCAGGAGGTGCTCGTGGTTGATCTTCTGGGCGCTCCAGGTGCAGTTGATGAGGATGGGGCTTTCGGGAAGGGTGGGATAGTTGAGTTTATAATCGAGTGGCACGGGGGCTTGGGCGCATCCGGGTATGAGGACGAGGCGCTCGGAGTAGTGCTCGAGGGCGCGTTCGGGGTCTTCTGTTTCTTGTCCGCCCATCCAGTAGTCGATTTTTGCGCCGAAGGTGCTGACGGGGTGACCGTAGTTGCTGACCTGAATGGGGGCGATGCGCATGTTGGAGAGGAGGATGCTCTCAATGCTCATGCCGATGTCGGGGAAGTAGGCCATTTCGAAGTCGTTGTCTTGAATGGCGGCGAGGTCCTCGCTGTTGGTGGCGGCGTTGAAATAGCGGACTTCGGAGAAGATGCGGTCGTCGGTCTTTTTATCTTTGTCGCCGAATTTGATGAGGACGAGGTCGTATTTTTTGGAGAGGGCTTCGAGGAAGGGGAACTGAGAACGAAAGACGCTCTGGCGGGTGAACCACATGCTGGTCAGGACGGCGATGCGGCCTTTTTTGGGCTTGTTCTTGATTTCGGTTTGGCAGAGGGGGGTTTGCTGGACGAGGTGATTGATGCGTTGTTTGACGAGGTAGTCTTTTTCGTGGTCGATGTAGGTGGCGCCGAAATAGATGTGATGGGAGAGGCCGTTGATGCCGGTGAGGCGGTCGTCTTCGTAGTTGATATGGGTGCGAAGGTTCTGGATGGTTTGAGGGTCGGCACAACCGATGCGGTAGCTTTCGCCGTAACTGTAATACCAGAGGGTCGCGAGGGCGGGGTTGGCGTCGAAGAGGATTTTCCGGTTGAGGGGGACGCGGTTGTGAATGGAGTAGAGAACGAGGAGTTTGGCGAAGTTGCGCTTTTGGTTGAGGAGGATGTGGATAAAGGGGTCGGAGGTGCGGAATTCACTCATCGCGATCATGTTGCCGATCGTGCCATTGAGGGGGATCATTTTTGCGGCGTAGGCATCGGCGAGGACAAAATCCTCCATCGTCATGAAGTAAAGGAAGTGCATGACGAAGCGGTCAAGGGCTTGTTTTTCAGCAGGGGGCAGGGCGTAGTAGGTGACTTTTTGGAGATGTAGAATGACCTGCATGAATTGCTGCGACATGGCATCAAAGTCGGACTTGCGGTAGGCGGCCTGGAGTTGCTCGACGGAGAATTCGAGCAAGGGGTTGGGGGCCTGAGGGTCGCCTTGTGGGGCAGGAGCGGGTTGGGTGGATTGAGTCATAGCTTTGGATTTAGGGAGCCGTGTTTTCTAGGGTATTTTGAATGAAAGGCAAGGGGTTTATAAGAGCAGGGAAAGGGCGTTTTTTACAATGCTAGCTGAGGGTCTAGAAGATTAATTTAAAAAAATTTTGCAAAGGTCCTGCAGGCTTATTAATTTTTGTAATTTAACACTCTATACACTCCTCTAACTACTCACTCAATGACTTCGAGCGCGATTGCCGAGCCTTCGACGGCTGCCCCGCAGGCTGAAAATGCGGACAATCCTTATGATGCGTTTATCTATCCATCATTGAGTTTCCCGGTGACGCATTTGGGGCGACTGGCGGCGATCGGACGACTTTTTGGAATGGAGGCGGCGCACCCGGCAGCGGCTCGGGTTTTGGAGTTGGGCTGCGGTACCGGCATCAATTTACTTGCGATGGCACAGCTTTTCCCGGACGCGAGATTTATCGGGGTAGATTTATCGAAGTCGCAGATTGAAATGGCGGAGGCGGCCGCGAGTGCAGCGGGGATTAGCAATGCACAATTTTTGCATGCGGATCTTGCCGAGTTGGATCAAGAACTTGGAACCTTCGATTATATTATTTCGCACGGTGTATATTCTTGGATTCCGGATGCGACGAAGGAAGCCCTGCTGCGGGTCAGCAAGGAACACCTCGCGCCGAAGGGGATTGCCTACGTGAGTTACAACTGTTTGCCCGGTTGGAAAATGCGGGGTGCGCTGCGAGACATGATGCTCATGCACACCGGTGGTTTGGCGGAAGAAGCCGACAAGGTCGGTCAAGCGAAAGCACTCCTTGAATTTTTATCCTCCGCGAGTAATCAGGAGAGTCCTTACGGTAAATTTCTCTCACAGGAATTGGAGCTTTTGTTGAAATGTGATGATGCTTACATCGCACACGAATTTCTTGAGGCGGATAATGACGCGTTTTATTTTTCGGAATTCCATCGGCAGGCAGGTGCGGCGGGACTCTTTTATTTAGGCGATGCCGAACCGGCCTCCATGATGATGGCAGACATTCCCAAGGAGGCGCAGGCGACTTTCGCGCAATTGAAGGGCAACCTGGCAGCGACCGAGCAATACCTAGATTTTCTGCGCAATCGAACCTTCCGCTGCTCTTTGCTCTGTCATCCCGGCTTGCCGATCGACCGCGATGTAAAGCCTTCGCGCGTCACGGGCTTCACCGTGGTTTCTTCCGTAAAAGTGAAGCAGAGTTATGGCGACGGGCCGGTTGCTCAGTTTCAGGGAGAGGGTGATTTAGAGATCAGTGTCAACGATCCGGTCACCGCAAAAATCTTTGAGGCGGTGGCGCTCAATGGCAGCATTCCGGTTGAGGTCTTATCCGATTCATTGATTGAGCCCTTGACCGCGCTCAAGCCGGAGGCCAGCGAGGCGCAGCTTCGCGAAATCATCGGGCACACTTTGCTTCGCGGTCTTTTCTCCAAACTTTTGGATTTTTATCTCGCGGAACACGCGCTCCCCGAGGCACCCGTTGGTAAACCGACCGCGCTCCCGCTGGCACGTTTGCAGTGTGCTCAAAAGTTGCGCATTTCCAATATTCATCTGGGGATGCGCCAACTGGATGAGATCACCGCTCAGTTTGTGCAGTGCTTCGATGGCACCCGTACGGAAGCAGAGCTCAAGCAATGGCTCACTGAGATGCAAGCAGCCGGTAAAATTAACTTTAAAGACAAGAATGAACCCATCCGTGATGCCGCTAAAATTAAATCGCTGCTCACCCAACTTTACACTGCCACCCGGGAACGACTCCTCCAACAGGGTCTCCTGTTGCCCGGTTCCTGAATTTACCCCAAAGCCCTTTGACTTAGGCCATGAAGAAAAAATCCAAAAACCCGCTCTCTAAAACCTTCTCTTCGCTCCTGTTGTGTAAGACTGCCTTCCTGAATTCGAAGAGCGGCGTCGCTCAGGCCAACACCTTTAGCGGCACGGTGGAAGTAGATCCGCTTTATTCCAGCGCTGTAACTCTCGACGGCGATACTGTCCTGAACGGCACGACAGTAGTCTTTGATGGCAACGCTACTATTGATGGCGCTTACAACCTGAGTGCCAACATTTCAAATAACACGACCTTCAATGGAACTATCGGCGGAAGCACCCCTTTAAGCAGCATTAACATCAGTAGTGATGAGATCAGCATTAATGCCAATGTGACAACCATTGGCGACCAGACTTACCAGTCTTATTCAGGTGGTTCAGGCACAATTGCGTTGAACGGTTCCCTCACCACATCAGACAGCGATATCTCATTGCTTGGGCAGGGTACTTCAGGTGCGTCTCTAGGTCTTGCCGGAGATACTACAATTGACGTAGGGACAGCTGAATTTTCGATACAACAAGGGACTGGTGCTCTCTCTGATGGCGTTATCTACAACCAAGGCGAGAATGCGTCCTATAATTTATCCATCACCGCGGGGAATATAACTGTTACAGGCGGTATTGGTGTCGCTGGTTCGTCGAATGTTGCCTCGCCCCAGCTGGGAGATTTTACTATCAATGGGGTCGGTCAGGTCGGCTTGAATGTCAGTCAGGTCGCTACAACTGGGAATATCACTTCAAGTGCTCAAGTAAGGATATACCAAGACACAACCATCACATCCGGAGCCGGTTCAATCAACCTGGCACAAGGTGTCAATAATGGGAGCAGGGCACTTATTTTAGGCGATTCAAATCAGACTGGAGATATCTTTATTGGTGGATTGCAGGTCAGGCATCTTGAAGTCGCAGAGGGCGCCTATGATATGGAGCTGAACGGGTCGATGCATATTGCCACAAACCAATCTGCACCAACAGAGTTTAAAAACACGGGTAATCTCACTTTGTACGGACAAGGCAGTTCTTTCTTTGGCGGCATTGAAGCGCCGAATGTGTCGAATACTTTTGTGGCTGGTTGTGTGGCCACCTTTGGGAATAACATAAACCTGGCTAACGTGACGATGGTGAATGGGGCGCCCCACGCAAATCGCTTCGATACTCGCTGGACGCAGACCCTTGGTCCTACTGCCGATGGTGCGGATATAACCATTAGCAATTTTACCAGCAGTACCTCCAAACCAGTCGAATTCGACATTGGTAATGGCACACCCAACACGGTCAACCTGACAGGCGCAACGTTTAGTACAAATAAACTCTACTTTAAGGGTGTCGGTAATGCGAACTTCAACGGAGATGCCAATCTTTCCGACGGGGTTTATGCACAGAACCTTTCGCACGAGCAAAACACCACCCCGGATTTGAACTTTAACGGCAACGTTACCCTGATCGGTGCGATGGAATTTGAAGGTATATCAGCGACCTTCGCCAACGGTGTGGAAGCGGCAGGAAACGACCTCACCCTTAACTTCAGCCAAACAACCACGCTGGGCGGCTTCAACAATGTTGCCAACTTCACCTCCCTTGGCGCGGTTGATCTGAATGGCAACTTCGCGACCACCGGTTCCCAGAACTACAGCGGCAATGTTGCTTTAAATGCAGATACAAATCTGATCGCCACCTCAATTTCCTTAAGTGAAGGCTTAAGCGGCAATGCTAACAACCTGACCCTCAGTCCCTCAAGTGGCTCGATTGAACTGGATGGGATTGAACTTTCGGGTGTCAATCAACTGACGGTTGGAGGCAACCTCGATCTCGGGGGTAACTTGAGTGCGAGCGATATCGATATTCAAGGTCTGATCTCCCTGTTGGGAGATGCAAATCTCTTCGCTTCCGATATTCAAATCGACGGTGTAATTGACGGTGGGTATGCCTTCCTGACAAATGGTAACACAAATTTTGCCGCTCCCATTGGCGGCACGGATGCTCTGGCAAGCCTGACAACCGAAAACGGAACCGTTGGTCTGGGCGGTAACGTGACCACCACCGGCGATCAAAACTACGGTGGCTTGGTGACGCTCTCAGACAATGTTACCTTTGCCGGTAATACGGTCGTGATGCTCAACGGGCTCGAAGGCAGCGGCTATGACGTGGAATTCAGTGCTAACAGCACAAGCCTGGATGCTGCCGTTAATAATTTCTCAAATATTGCGGCGCTCACCGTGAGCAATGACGCAAGCATCAACGGCACGATCGCAACCAGTGGCAACCAATCCTATGACGGTGAGGTCGAGCTCTTAGGCGATACCACTCTGACCGCCGGGGCAGGGGAAATCAGCCTTGGAACTGGCGGGGAGGTCAGCGGTTCAACTGGAACCCTAACTCTGGGCGATGCCAATCAAACCGGAGCGGTCACCCTCGGTGGTGGTAGCACGGTCTCCCTCGGCGGGCTCAATATAGGCTCAGGTGCGTTTGATGTAACAATTCCCACTGCCTACACCGTGAACGTCAACAATTCGGTCGATTTTCTCAACAACGGCACGCTCTCCATCACTACTGGAGCCGGCCAATCCTCCTACGTGAAATTCCGTGATGGCCTGAGCGCATCCGCAGTCAGCCAGTTGAATTTCTTTGGAGCGATCCTGACCGAAAATGCATCGATCGATGTGGGTGATGTCGTTCTCAATAATGACTCTGGCTATGCCTATCCGCTCGGGGTGTTCTTGACTGCAGAAGACGACACGGAGCCGGGGGCAAATATAACTGTCCAATCGCTGGATACCGCGGGCGGTATTTTTGGATACTCGGCCGGTTCAACGGGCACATTCGTGATCTTTGAAGACTCGAATATTACAGGTGGTGGTATTATGGGATTATCCGGTGACTTCCAAGCCCTGGGCAATATTGCTTTGGGTGAGCCGGGTAATTTGACCAGCATTAGCACCACGGGGGATCAGAGCTACGCTGGAAATGTTACCTTGCTTGACAATGCAGCCTTCGTGGGTAGCTCGGCCACCTTCACCAACGGCGTGGAAGCGGCGGGGAACGACCTCACCCTTAACTTCAGCGAAACAACCACGCTGGATGGCTTCAATAATGTTGCCAACTTCACCAGTCAGGGCGCGGTCGATCTGAACGGCACCTTTGCGACCACCGGGTCACAGACCTACAACGGAAATGTCGCTCTGCTCGGCGATGCCACCCTTTCTGGCACTACTGTCAGCTTCACCAGTGCTGTCGAAGGTAGCAGCAACAATCTGACGCTCAACATGAGCGGGCTCACCAGTCTGACCGGCGGGCTCAACAACGTCACGGATTTCAGCGCCAGCGGCGATCTCGAACTGGGCGGTAACTTCAGCACCAGCGGTGCGCAGACCTTCGGGGGGAATGTCTCGCTTGCGGGCGACACCTCCATGAGTGGTATCAACGCCCCTTTCTCTGCAATTACTGGTAACGATAATAATTTAAGCCTCAACTACAGTGGTGGCGCGATCGCCCTTGGCGAGACTTACTCGGGGATCGTCGACTTCACTGCCGATAGTGCGGTCACGCTCAGTAGCAACTTCAGCACCAGCGGTAGTCAGACGTATAATGCCAACGCCAGCCTGACCAACGATACTGCCCTCAGCGGCACGACCGCGAGCTTTGCCAGCGGTCTCGACGGCGGGGGCAATGACCTCACGCTCAACTTCAGCCAGACCAGCACGCTGGACAGTCTCAACAATGTCGGCAACCTAACTTCGGAAGGCGCGGTCAATCTCAACGGCACATTTACCACTAGCGGATCGCAGACTTACAACAGCAACGTCGGCCTAAGCGGGGATAGCAGCCTAACTGGCACCACTGCCAGCTTCAACGGAGCAGTCGACGGCGGCGGTAACAATCTGACGCTCAACATGAGCGGGCTCACCAGTCTGACCGGCGGGCTCAACAACGTCACGGATTTCAGCGCCAGCGGCGATGTCGAACTAGGCGGTAACTTCAGCACCAGCGGCACCCAGACCTTTGGCGGTAATGTAGCCCTAGCGGGCGACACCTCCATGAGTGGTATCAACGCCACCTTCTCTGCAATCACCGGTAACGATAATAACCTGAGCCTCAACTACTCGGGCGGCGCGATCGCCCTTGGCGAGACTTACTCGGGGATCGCTGACTTCACCGCCGAGAGTGCGGTCACCCTCAGCGGTAACTTCAGCACGAGCGGTAGTCAGACGTATAATGCCAATGCTAGCCTGACCGGCGATGCCTCCCTCAGTGGCACGTCCGCGAGCTTTGCCAGCGGTCTCGACGGCGGGGGCAATAATCTAAGCCTCAACTTCAGCCAGACCAGTAGCCTTGACGGGGTCAGCAATGTTGCCGACCTCAACAGCGAGGGCGCAGTCAACCTCAATGGCACGATTGCTACCAGCGGTTCACAGACTTACAACGGCACCGTAGACCTGAGCGGGGATAGCACCTTGAGTGGCACGACTGCCAGCTTCTCCGGAGCGGTCGATGGTGGCGGCAACAACCTCAGCCTCAACATGAGCGGACTCACTAGCCTCACTGGCGATGTCAGTAACATCGCGGACTTCAGCAGCACGGGCGATGTCGCACTCGCAGGTAACCTCAGCACCACCGGTTCGCAAACCTACGGCGGCGATCTTTCTCTTGCAGGTGACACCACCCTCAGTGGCACCACCGCCTCGCTCAACGGGGTGACCGGTAATAGCAACAACCTAACGGTGAACTTCAGCGGTGGAGCCGTTTCCCTTGCCGGTCAGTATACCGGTATCGCGGACTTCATTGCAGAGTCCGATGTGGATCTGGACGGCGCGCTAACAACCAGCGGTTCTCAGACTTACAAAGCGGACGCGACACTTGCGGGGGACACTACGCTCACCGGCACCAGCGCGAGCTTCTCGAAAAGCCTCGCGGGCGGAGGCAACAACCTCAGTCTAAATATGAGCGGTCTCACAACCTTGAGCAAAGGAACCAGCGGGCTGAGCACCTTTAGCAGTACGGGCGATGTTGCCTTTAGCGGAACCTTCGCAACTTCCGGCAACCAGACCTTTGATGGTAATGTAACCTTGCTAGCCGACAGCATTATGTCGGGCGCTTCAGCCAGTTTTGCCAATGGGCTCGACGGTTCAGGCCACAACCTCAGCGTTGGTTTCACCGGCACGATAGATACTACTGACTTCGTCAATCTCGCCAGCTTGGAGAAGACCGGCAACGGCACGCTCATCCTCAGTGGTAACAACAGTAACAGCGGCGGCATCGTCGTGGCGGGTGGTACGGTTGAAGGTACGACCAATAGTCTGACCGGAGACATTACTAACGAAGGTACCCTGCGCTTTAATCAAGGATTCGACGGCAGCTACAGCGACGTGGTGAGTGGCAACGGTTCGCTGGAGAAATCCGGTGACGGCATCGTCACGCTGAGCGGCACGAACACCTACACCGGTGGTACGACCGTGAACAACGGAACCCTTGCGGGCACGACCGACAGTTTACAAGGTGCGATTACGAACAACGGCGCCGTGCGCTTTGACCAAAGTACAAACGGAACCCACAACAATGTTATCGGTGGAACCGGTTCCCTTGAGAAGAACGGTAGCGGCGTGGTGACCCTCAGCGGCACCAATACTTACAGCGGTGGCACCACCGTGAACGGTGGCACGCTCGCGGGTACCACCGATAGCCTGCAGGGCGCGATCAGTAATAATGGCACGGTTCAATTCGACCAATCCAGCGACGGAACTTACTCGGGTGATCTCAGCGGCAGCGGCTCCCTTGAGAAGAACAGCAACGGCACGCTGACCCTCAGTGGCACGAATACCTACAGCGGTGGCACGACCGTCAATAACGGAACCCTTGCCGGTACGACCGACAGTCTGCAGGGTGCAATCTCTAACAATGGGACCGTCCGTTTCGATCAGTCCAGCAACGGTACTTACAGCGGTGCGATGGATGGTAGCGGCTTACTTGAGAAGAGTGGCAACGGCACGCTGACCCTCAGCGGCACGAACAGCTACACCGGCGGCACGACCGTCAATAACGGCACCCTTGCAGGCACGACCGAAAGCTTACAAGGTGCGATCAGCAACAACGGCACCGTCCGCTTTGACCAAAGTGCAAACGGCACTTACAGCGGTGCGATGAGTGGAACCGGTTCCTTTGAGAAGTCCGGTACGGGCACCGTGACCCTCAGCGCTACGAACACCTACAGCGGTGGCACGACCGTCAACGCAGGCACCCTGATCGGTACAACCGACAGCTTGCAGGGCGCAATCAGCAACAACGGCACGGTCCGCATCGACCAAAGTGCAAACGGCACTTATAGCGGTGCGATGAGTGGAACCGGTTCCTTTGAGAAGTCCGGTACGGGCACCGTGACCCTCAGTGGCACGAACGATTACAGCGGAGCCACGAGTGTGAATGGCGGAACGCTGGAACTGAGCTCCTCGCTCGCCAATTCCGCAGTTACCATCAATTCCGGCGGCACCCTTAAGGGGGCAACTTCGATCGACAGTCTTACCATCAACAATGGCGGTCGTCTTTCCACCAATTTATCCGGTGGTAGCTTCACAACAGGAAACACCGTCTTCAATGGGGGCGGGATTTTCGAATGGTCTGTCAATAACGTCAGCGGTACGCAGGGCAATAATTGGGTCTATCTCGATTCGACCGGTTCCTTAAACCTCACAGCAAGCTCCACGGATACATTTGTGGTAGAAGCCAGTACGCTCAGTGGCAGTGGGTTTGATCCGGAGGCCAAAAAATATATCTGGGAATTTGCCAGCTTTGACGGCGGGATTAACAACTTCAGTCGCGACGCCTTCTCGGTGGACAGCAGCGGGATGACCGGTGCAGATGGTCGCTTCTTTGTGACCTCGGAAAACGACGCCCTCTTCCTGAATTACAAAACCGCGGCAGTTTGGAATAGCGGTAATGGTAATTGGTCGACCCTCGGTCAATGGGAGGATGCCTCCGGTCCGGAAAATACCGACAATATCGAATTTGTCGGTGCAGGTGGTATCAGTACCAATGATAATTACATTACCACCATTGACGGACTGCTTTTCACTTCCGATGTGAGCGGGGCTTATACTTTAGACGGTAGTGCCATGAGCATTACCCTTGAAGGGATTATCAATGAATCTAGCGAACAGCACACCATCGCAATGGATCTCGAATTGCCGAGCGATCAAGTCATGAATACCGCCAACGGTTCATTGGATGTCACGGGAGTGATTTCCGGAGCAGGGGGTCTCATCAAGCAAGGCTCAGAGACGCTGACCCTCAGCGGCATTAACACCTATACCGGTGGGACGACAGTCAGTGCCGGTAGCCTTATCGGCACCACCGACAGCCTGCAGGGTGCGATCACCAATAACGGTGCAGTTCAGTTTGATCAGTCAAGCAACGGCACTTACGCGAGTGTGATGAGCGGCAGCGGCTCGCTGGCAAAATCCGGTAGCGGCAAGCTCCTCCTGAGCGGTGCAAACACCCACACCGGTGGCACCACTCTGAACGCTGGTGGCATTGAAGTCGCCAGTGGTTCCGCGCTTGGTAATGGTGCGGTCACTCTGAACGGCGGCGAATTGCTCATTCGCTCGCAGGGCGAGATGCAGGCAAATCTTGGTTTTGGCGGCGACCTCAATTGGAACGGTGGCTCGATTGCCTTCTACGATACCGGGCTTTCACCTGATTCCAATGATCTGCAAATCAATGTGGGCGGGAATTTCCTTAACGGCGGCAATGGTGGCGTATTTGACTTCAGTCAGGTTGAAGCCCTTGACGCCGGGACTTATACGCTGGTCGCCTATTCCGGTACAACCGACTTCCAGAATGCTAACTTCAGTTCCGTTGCAGGTGTGGGCACGACCCTTAATGGAACCTTCTCACTTGAGAATGATGAAGTCCGCTTCACGGTCGCAGGGGCAACTTCCTCCGGCACCGATATTCAAAATAACGGCGGCCCCAATACTCCGGTGGTCTCCGACTACACCATTGATCAGGAAATCATTACCGTTAACGAGAATAATATCGTTAATTCCCTTACCTTCGTCGATGACGGAAATCTGACGATTGAAACCGACGGTAAACTCGAAATCACCTCCGGTAAAATCACAGTTTCGAATGACAGTAATTCCACCATCTCAGAGGGTGAGATTATTGTTAACAATAATGATTTGGTGAAGGATGGTGACGGTCACCTTAAGATTGAAAACATTATCCTGGTTGAGAATAACAACACTCTGATTGAGGATGGTCTCCTCTCGATCAATGGTAACCTTAAGACCAACAACCTCATCGTACAAACGGGCGGTACCCTTGGTGGGGACGGTACCGTTGAGGCAGACGTCCAGGTTGCCGGAACGCTGGCGGCCGGTAATTCACCCGGTACTCTCAACATCACGGGTGATTTGATCCTCGACCCAGGCTCCACCACTGAAATCGAAATTGAGAGTCTGACCAATTACGACCAGATCATTG